>NZ_JBHIRS010000001.1:0-125924 GCF_042197365.1 Bartonella sp. AA168HLJHH
ATCCCTTACATCTTGTACAGCACCAAGAATGCCCACATTGACAGAGCCTGTCACACCAGCAAAAGACTTTTCATGCTCCTCTGAATGGCTTTTATGGTGATCTGTCATGCCATCAATCGTCACACTTTCTCCACTCACATTGATATCTTGACCGGAAAGCAGATGAGAAGCAGTGATTGTGGTCTCTTTGTCTGATTGCGTGATAATGTTGCCCATTGCCCCCAGAACAGAGGAGACCGTTGTGGTATGCGATTGAGAACTATCGGACGATTCCTCATGCAAAAAGCCACTTGATGACGATTGTGCTTGCTGATCCAAGTGTTCTTGGGCACCTTTTATGACAATCTTTCCCCCAGAGTGAATGGTAATATCCGCTTTTTTCTGATCTCCTAGTGCTTTCTCTTCTGACGTTTCCTCTGCCTTACCGGCTATGAGCGTCGAGGCTACAACTTCCGTGTTGTTGCCTGAGGCAATGGCAATGCCTTTTTCTCCTGCTATACTTGAACCTACTACTTGGGTGGCTCCAAAAGTTTTATAATAGGATGAACTTCCCCCAAAAAAACCGCCATCTGTATAGCTAGATATCTCACGGTGTGAGCTATCCTCTGCATTATTGATCAGGACATCGTTGCTGGCTTTCAGCCCTACCTTGCCCTCAGCCGCAATGGAACTGCCTGTGATGCTAAGGTCATGCGGTTTGCCATCCTGTCCTGCAATGACAGTGGTATCACCTCCAGATTTTATCGAAGAGCCAACGGCATGAGAGGCTTGCATGTCCACTTTCGTGTTTTTGCCCTGAAGATGATACTCCATCTCATCGTTTCTTACCCCTATTGTTACCTCCCCTTGGGCGCCAAGAGCAACATTACCCTTGGCATCTATATTGGAAGCAGCAATATGGATATCGCCACCCGATAGAACAGTGGTCTCTTTTCCAGAACTTAGATGAGAGCCATTGTGCACCGCGACATGAGATGTTTGATCCCCGCGATGGCTATTGGCACTGTTGCGTGTGGCATCAATCGAAACATTCCTCTCAGCTTGCAAGAGGAGTTTATCCGTTGCTTGAACATCAGAGCCTAAAATATTCAAATCTTTTCCAGAGACATAAGTGGGCTTGATGTACTTTGAAAAATATTTATTTAAAAAAAATGTGTGAATACACAACAACAAGTGTATTCCGTTTAGGGCGTTCTGTTTTGCATGAGGAGTATGATCCCATTAAAAATGAAGAGATTAAGAGGAATAAAATAGAGAGATAATAAAATAAAGGCCCCGTTAAACGAGGCCTTAGTATTTTTTGTGCTGATAATTTCATTTTTACGAAATTAGAATTTGTAAGCGACACCTACACGGAAGTCATTGGTTTTGTAGTTGAATTCACGTGTATCGTTGGCGAATTTCTTTTTACCAAAATCGGAGTAACGGTATTCTGCACGTAAAAGAACGTTGTCGGTCATTGCAAAGTCAACACCGCCGCCAATAGTGAAACCAACCATTGTCTTCGTGTCATCAGCCCAAGTACCACCAGTCAAATCTACATTTTGCTTAACTGATGGGTTTTCAACCACACCAGCTTTCTGTTCAACTTTAACTCTCTCTCCTTTTCCTGTAACTGATTGAATACCCTGTACCTGCGCATAGGCAATACCACCAGCAACATAAGGCATAATGCGGTCAACAGCAGCAAAACCGATACGAACGCGTGTAGCACCAGACCATTTTTCTTTGTAACTGTGCTTTTCCGTTACCTTGTCGCCTTTTTCAAACTGTTGCTGACCTTTTAATTCAACCTTAGCTTTTTCAAGGGCAGCATTAAAATCTGCTGCATTTTTTTCAGTAAGAGTCAATTCACGGGCTGTTTTTGATTCTTCACGGTCTGCCCAAACTGCATCGGTTTCAACACCGAGAATGAGACCATTTCCAAGGTCTACGTTAGATCCGGCATAAATACCACCCATGAAACCAGAAGGACTAGGTGTGTTATCTTTTTTGAAAAGTTCTTTATCTTCTCCTGGAATAGTTACTTTAGTTTTACTCGAAAAGTTACCAACTTGACCACCAAGATAAAAGCCTGTCCAAGAAAACGAGGGGGCTGCTGCGATAACTGCTGGGGCTGTTTCACGAGGGATGATAACATCAGCAGCTTGTGCTGCAGAAGCTGAAATTAAAGCGGCAATAGAAGTTGCTATTAAAGATTTTGTATTCATAATTTTGCTCCTAAATTAACTATCAAACGACCTTACAAGATTACAGATAGAAAAGCTGTAGTAAAAATATCACAATCATACAAATAAAACCCCAGAAAACAGCGTTTTTTTAAAAGTCAATATCTTTTGGAAATTTAATTTTTTATTAATACTTTTTATTCATAATTACACTTTTGATGAAATTAGAACTTGTAAGCGATACTTACACGAAAGTCATTGGTTGTGTAGCCTAGTTTAAGATAATCCTTTTTAAATTCCTTCTTACCAAAGTCTGAGTAACAGTATTCCGCACGAAGCAGAATATGATCTGTCATCGCGAAATCTATACCACCACCAAGGATAAAACCCTCCATCGTTTTTGTTTTATTAAATACTGTAGCAGAAACTCTTTACTTGGCTTACCCATTTGCCAACTTTTTTGTTCCTGAAACTTTACCAACACCTTGTATTTGCGCATAAGCAATACCATCGCAAGATAAGGCATAATACTGTCAGCGACAGAAAAACCAACACAAACCCGTGTTGCACCAGACCTTTTTTCTTTGAAACCAATGCGATACACTGCTGTGTCACCCTTTTGAAACTTTTTATTTTCATCCAATGTAACACCAGCAATGCAACACCAGCATCTTCAAATTCATCATTAAAATCATTAAATTCATCAACCACAAGAATCTTTGAGACCGTCTTCGTCTCTCCTCGGTCTGCCCAGACTGCATCGGTTTCAACACCTAGAATGAGAACATTTCCAAGATCTACGTTGGAACCTAAATAAATACCACCGTTGAAACCGGAAGGCATAGGTAGTGCATCTTTATCTGAAGTTTTTTCTTTTGTCTCAAAATCAAATACATAAACTTTGACTTGAAAAGTTGCCAACTTAACTACCAAGATAAAAACCTGTCTAAGAAAACGAAAGAGCTGTGATAACTGTTGGAGCTGTTTTACGAGGAATGACAATATCAGCAGCTTGTGCCGCAGAAGCTGTAGTCATAGCGATAACAAAAGTTGTTACTAAAGATTTTATATTCGTAAACTTTGCTCCTCATTTATTTACGAGCACAGTATTATACGACTACAAAAAAACGCTGTAGTAAAATGATACAATCATAGGAAACGAAAGCTGACGCAAGATAAAGTCATTTCATAACTTCACGTTTCATAAGAAATTGTAAGTTACAAGTATGTGTAAATTATTGATTTTATGGCATAATTGTTATCTGTCATTTATAAAAATCTTTTTAAGAAAATCTAAATAATATCTTTTACTCCCCTAATAAATATAGGGTATGTGATAATATAACAACAGAAAATAATAGAGGCCCTGTCAAAGACAGAGCCTCTTGGAAGTTTATTTCGTTGTTGACGAAATTAGAATTTGTAAGCAACACCTACACGGAAATCATTGGTTTTGTAAGCTAATTTATCCCCGCCCTTTACAAATGCTTTTTTACCATAGTCTGAGTAACGATATTCTGCACGCAACAGAACATTGTCTGTCATTGCAAAGTCAATACCACCACCTACAGTGAAACCAACCATCGTTTTCGTTTCATCAAACACTTTAGCAGAAGCGATTTCGGCACCTTCAGCTGTCGCTGCCTTAAGAGAATCAACCACTTGCAGCTGCGTATAAGCAATACCACCAGCAACATAAGGCATAATGCGATCAACTGCTGCAAAACCAACACGAACGCGTGTTGCACCAGACCATTTTTCTTTTATAGAGGTGCCCTCTACACGTTTGTCAGTCGCCACGATACCAGCAATAGTTTTTCCTGTAGCAGGTGTAGCTTTAGCTTCTGTAAGCTCATCTTTGAAAGTTTGAAGGCCTGCGTCCCCAATGACTGCTGAATGCGCTTTTGAATCTTCGCGGTCAGCCCAGACTGCATCGGTTTCAACACCTAGAATGAGGCCATTACCAAGATCTACGTTGGAACCTACATAAATACCACCCATGAAACCGGAAGGCTTAGGTGTCCAGTCTTTATCTGTAATTTTCTTTTTTGTTTCTGAATCAACTACATCAACTTTACCTGAAAAGTTACCAACTTGACCACCGATATAAAAGCCTGTCCAAGAAAATGAAGGGGCTGCTGCGATGACTGCTGGGGCTGTTTCACGAGGGATGATAACATCAGCAGCTTGTGCTGCAGAAGCTGCTGCTATAGCGATAACAGAAGTTGTTACTAAAGATTTTATATTCATAAACTTTGCTCCTAATTTATTTATGAGCACAGTGCTACAAGATTACAGAAAGAAAAGCTGTAGTAAAAATGATACAGTCACAGAAAATGGAGGGCACATCCCAGACAAAATCGCTTCATAGCTTGATTTTGTACGAGAAACCTAAAGATATATATATAAATAACTTATTGGTTTTTAAATGTAATTCTTGTTTATTGTCTATGATTTTTTTAAGAAAATCTGAATAATATCTTTTCACATCCACAATAAATTATGTATTGTGTGATAATATGGCAACAGAAAATAACAGAGGCTCTGTCAAAGACAGAGCCTCTGTTATTTAACTTATCATCTGTTAAAATTTGTAAGCAACACCAACACGGAAATCATTGGTTTTGTAAGAAGTCTCATATTTATCATTTGAGAATTTCTTTTTCCCAAAATCTGAGTAACGATATTCCGCACGTACAATAATATTATTGGTCATTGCTAAATCAACACCAGCACCAAGGGTGTAACCAACAAGGGTCTTTGTTTCATCAGACAGAGTACCAGAAGCGATTACTTTGTCTGAATCTTTATCTGTTATTGAAATCAACGCACTATCTTGAAGCTGTGTATAAGCGATACCACCAGCAACATAAGGCATAATGCGTTCAGCTGCAAAACCAATACGCACGCGCGTTGCACCAGCCCACTTTTCTTTAAAAGTGAAACTGTGGGTTCGTTTAGCACCAGGTTTAAGCGCATCTTTACCAATATTAATTGCAGCGTCTTTTAATACCTTGTTAATATAATTGATGTGTTCTGGGGCAATGACATATGTTTTTCCTGTCTTCGTGTCATCTTTATTAGACCACATGATATCTGTATCAACACCTAGAATAAGGCCATTACCAAGATCAACGTTGGAACCTGCATAAAGACCACCCATGAAACCAGATAGTTTAGGCAAAAGGTCATCAGGCGCTGGAATCTTGTTTCCATTACTGAGAATATCCATTTTCGTTTTACCCGAAAAACCACCAATCTGGCCCCCAACATAAAAACCTGTCCAAGAAAAAGTTGGAGCAACAATAACGGGAGCAACAGGTGTTGGTCTTGGGGGAACAATAACATCTGCTGCTTGTGCTGCTGAAGCTGAAACAAAAGCGAAAGCAGAAGCTGTTATTAACCATTTCATATTCATATTTTCTCTCCATAGCTGAATATTTATTTGAACACACCGTTTCATATAGAGCCCCATCTTCAGATATCTGTAGCAAAAATGATACACTTATAAAAAAAAACAAAAAGCCAATCAAAGTACCCTTAATTGCTTGATCTGTAATAATGAGAATAAAACTATGCCCATGCACAAATGATCTCTTTTCCTCACGTTTTCTCTCCTTTATCATTTTGATAAAAAAACTGCGCCACAGTACCCTCCGTGTAAAGCGTGTGCTATTGACATAAAAATATAATATATTGATTTATAATGAAAAAATATCTTTTATATTAATTCGTCTGCAATATTGACGATGCTCTTATCTTAAGCCTTTTTATATTAAAGAAACCAAAACCATCCCTCTGCACCTCACAAACAAGCAAGTGTGTGAATAAATAAAACTATTTAAAAGCTAACATGCCTCCTATTAATACTCTCAATATTGAATATTGAAGACCGTTACAATATTGAGAACAGCTAAATCTAACTGTTCCATTTAAATTCATACAAACAACGTTTTTAGCTTCATCCTTCGCATAACCAAATGTGAATAGCTCTTTGATTGTTTTTTCATCATTGTAAAGAATGCTTGTACCGCACAAAACAAGATCTCCACTACCCTATGGACTGCAACAAAATTACATGTAATTTCATCACGCTTGCTCTTTGTTTTTAATTTAGGAATTTATTCCTTTTTGACATATTTACGCTTCTGCTTAACTTTCTAGAAAATCTTTTCCAGAGCTTTAGCCCTATTTGTAGGCTATCATTTCATACTCTTTTTAGCTAAATTGAAAAAAATACCTAAAGACAGACAACCGGTATGATAAACATTAAAACTTATATAGAAATCTCCTTAAAGCTGAAAAAACGAGAAATCTTTCTTAAAGTTTTCACACCACACCTTGCTTTAAAAATCATGAATTTGGCAGAAAAAATATCTGATATTTTGAATCATAGACAAATGAATATTTTATAAATTCTGTAGTCGAAGCATAGCATGAAAGATCAAAAGTTTAACATTTTTGTTGCTTCACTCGATTTTGATGAAGTATCCTCTCTGCAAACAGCTTAGTTTCTTGTCGAGAGGATTTTTCTTAACTCCTTACTTATGTGATTCACTTAACTAAAGGCTCTCTCTGGACAAGCCCTACTCTAAAAACACTTATCAAGGAGTTTTATATGCGCTGTATAGTTACGCTTAAAATGACAGTATTTACAGTATAACAGCGTAACCCAAAATCGGGAGGTTATATTTATCCAAACCCATGAATTTTGTAACGAGCGATTGCCATTATACAGAGTATTCTTACACCGAAATCCACCTCCCCATATCTTTTCCAAATAGTACTCTTCACCCCCTCCGTACATAATTATAATACCCTTTGCGAACAACTGCTCCTCCACTTTTCAAATGATAAAAAATATCTCCTCTCTTCAATTCCCGATCATACGTTAGACCTCTTGATGTTGTTTTCTTACTTTTTAATAACTCATTGGACTTCGTCCAAATAAGTCTGGTCGTTTTCCTTTCCCTGATCCTCTTTTAGGCTTTTTAAATCTTTTTTTACCAGAATATGATACAGGTACTAACTTAGCTGCTGTTATGCATTGGTTGTTATGCGTGCAAGAAAGTTCCATTTGAACAACTTCAGAGAAGATCTTGCTCAACTGTTCACTAGAAAAAAGATCTCTAGGAGGAACAATAGAAGGTATACCCTCTATTAACTTTTGAGAAGACAAGAAAGAAGCACCCTGAGCTACAGAGATTGAAGCAAACGTAGCGAAAGCCGTAATAAAATATTTTATATTCATAAATTTAACCTCATTAAATATCCATAATGGATTTTATCTAGTGTCTTCATTGCAAATTTCTAGAGAAAAATAGCATGTTTATAGATAAAAAGTGAGAATCCTCAAAAAACAAAGCTTTGAAGCATTTTAATTTTAAAATAAAAGAAAATTGCCCTGCTCTGCCAACATAGAAATTACTTATTGAGTAATAAATAAAGGCACGAAGTATCGTCTGAAAATAATAAACTATACGAACTTCATATAATATACTGATTTATAATGATAATTTAGCGTTATTCATATTGACTGAGAATCCTAAATACCATAAGATTCTCTCATTCCAAATCTTTTTCATGTTGAATCAATCAAAACCATTTGTTTGCACGTTACAAGTTGTGAGAGCTGTGTAGATAAAAAACACTAAAAAAAAAGACTAAAAATGCCTCTTATGAACCGTCTCAAGTGCTAAGGACTTACACAACATTGGGAATTGGCACAGTTGTGTGGATGGTAGCGGCTTGTTACTCCATAAGCATAAAGATGGTAGTGTTCAATAGATTTTATATTGGTATTGGAAGCTTTATTGTTATATCTTTTATGAGCGCCACCGTAAAATGAACTTGGGTGTCGGTTTCTTTACAAAAAGCACATGAATTAGCAACACAAATATATTCCGTTTAGAGCGTTCTGTTTTACACGAAGAACGTAAATCCATTAAAAACATGAGAAACAAAAGTATGGGGCAATGCGTAATCTCTATTATTTAACAGACATTGCTTTAAATACTTTTGAAAGTCGTAAAGCAGAATTAAAAATGATGGTAAAGATGAGATTGGTTTTTTACATTTACACATTCATATTCTCCCCCAATTAGGCTGTATACCGGTTTCAGAGATTTAAGTCTTCCAACCTACCGTATGTTTTCAGCCTCTCCTCAAAATTGCTTTGTTTCAAATAAAAGCTGTTACAAAAATAAAAAATATGAATTCGCAAAAGTACCTTTATTGCCTAAACTTCAAATGAAATAGCACTTAAGAATTTATTATAATTCTTATCAGAAAAGATGAGAGGATAAAATGCCCATAATGTACAAGCATTTTGTCCTCTCACATCAATAATTAACTCCATTTAAAAGCCAATTTTAAAGTTAGCTATGCGCAAAAATATCAACTTCCGCCCATCCTAAAAGATCAAGCCTAGCTCTCATAGGCAAAAATTGAAAGCATGCCTTGGCAACATTTTCTCGCTCTTCACGTCTTAAACGTTCTTCAAATATAACCTTTAAACGATGCAAATATAACACATCCGACGCAGCATATTCAATTTGTGCCTGTGATAACGTTTCTGCCGCCCAATCCGAAGATTGTTGCTGTTTAGAAATATTCACATTCAGCAATTCATTACAAATTTCTTTCAAACCATGACGATCCGTATAAGTGCGCGTGAGTTTCGAAGCAATCTTTGTACAAAAAATAGCCTCTGGCATAACACCAAATGTATGTGCTAAAATAGCAAGATCAAAACGCCCAAAATGGAATATTTTTACGACCGCTTTATCTTCAAGAAGCTTGACCAAATTAGGTGCATTCTTTTGTCCTTTAGCAATCTGTATAATATCGGCAGTACCATCTCCAGAAGAAAGCTGAACAACGCATAAACGATCACGATAGGGTTGTAATCCTAAAGTCTCGGTATCAATCGCAATGGCATCAGTTTTATAATTGTCTAAGTTTGGTAAATCACCTTGATGAACGCGAATCTCAGCCATTTACCCTCCTACTTGCTAAAGCAGCAAGAATACGCGCCCAAGACCGCTGCCCCTTATGAAACGATTTTAAATTATATTTTTCATTAGGAGAATGAATACGGTCATCAGCCAGTCCAAAACCAACCAAAAGAGTTTCCATACCAAGAATTGACCGAAAATCTGCTACAATTGGGATCGAGCCCCCCATGGCTGTCAAAACAGCAGGCACTTCCCACTCTTGTGATAAGGCATCCTTCGCCTCCTTGATAAAAGATGAATCATCAGAAATCTGAAGTGCCGGAGAAGAACCGTGATTCTTAAATTCAACCTTACAATCAGCAGGAATTGAGCTACGTACATAATCACGCAACGCTTGGCGTATTTTCTCTGGATCTTGCTTATGCACCAAACGACACGATACTTTTGCACTCGCTTGAGAAGCAATAACTGTTTTCATCCCTTCCCCTTCATAGCCGCCACTAATACCATTAATTTCCATGGTAGGACGTGCCCATACAAGCTCTAAAATGCTCCGCCCTTTTTCACCAGCTGGAACGGAAAGTCCTATAGGACCAAGAAAATTTTCAGCAGTACAATTAAGTGCATTCCATGATTGTAAAATCTGTGGAGGTGTTTCTTCTACGCCATCATAAAAACCAGGAAGTGTTGCCCTATTATTTTCATCGTGAAGTCCTGCTAAGATTTTCGTTAAAATACGAATGGGGTTAGCTGCTACTCCTCCAAAATAACCAGAATGCAAATCACGATTCGCTGCTGTGATAATAATCTCTTCTGCCATAATTCCCCGAAGAGAAAGAGCAATAGATGGTGTATCCGCATCCCACATTGACGTGTCACAAACCAATGCATAATCTGCCTTAAGTTCATCTGTATTTGCTTTTAAAAAAGGAATAAGGGAAGGAGAAGCACATTCTTCTTCTCCCTCAAATAAAACAGTAACTTTAATAGGAAGCTGCCCTGTTTCTTTCTTAAATGCACGACATGCTTCAATAAAAGTCATCAACTGACCTTTGTCATCTGAAGCTCCACGAGCACAAATAACTTTCTCTCCATCTCTCTCTTTTAAAGAAGGTGTAAATGGATCATCCTCCCATAAACTCAATGGATCAACAGGTTGAACATCATAATGTCCGTAAAACAACACATGCAAACAATCATCTGAAGGTCCAGGATGATGCCCAACAACCATTGGATGCCCCGGCGTATCACGGCGTGAAGCCTCAAAACCGATGCTTTTTAAATCCTCTACTAACCAATCAGCTGCTTTACGACATGCATCCTTGTAAGCCGAGTCTGTAGAAATCGATTGAAAACGTAAAAGAGAAAAAAGGCGTTCAAGGCTCTTCTCTATATTTCCATCAAGATGTGTTAGTACTTTATTCAGCATAAAAAAAACCTTTCAAGCCTTGTGTAATTATATTATAGATGCGATGACTTTAAGCCTCTTGTAAGATTTTGCAAGACACCTTATTCATTTTTGACATTGTGAGCAGTAAAAACTTGAACGTCCAGCCTGTAAAATGCGCATAATAGGCGCTCCACATTCCAAACATTGCTTGCCTTCTCGTCCATAAACTGAAAAAGCATGCTGAAAATAACCAAGCGAACCATCTATATGCATATAATCACGTAAAGAAGAGCCACCAGACAAAATGGCTTCAGAAATCACATTGCGTATATTTTGTGCTAAAGAATCTGCAAATTCACGTGCACGTGCCGTTTTTGATGCCAATGTAAATGCACCACGTTGTGGAGACAAACGACTCCGCCAAAGTGCTTCACAAACATAAATATTCCCAAGACCTGCAACAATAGACTGATCAAGTAAAACACCCTTGAGAGACATTTTTTTATTAACAAAAGCCTTTTGTAAATAACGACCAGAAAACGAATTACTCATAGGTTCAAGACCTAGCTTATTTAAAAGTGGATGTTCATAAAGCTTATCCGTATCGACTAAAAGCATAAACCCAAAGCGACGCACATCATTATAAATAAGACGATAAACGTCACCATTCTTTGTCTGAATATCCATGACAAAATGATCATGTTTAACTAATTTACTTGACGCTGAACAAGCTTTTCTTAAAAAATCATTCTCTATACGCCATGAACCAGACATTCCTAAATGGCTTAAAATCGTTTCATCCTGAGAAAGATGAAATAATAAATATTTCGCACGCCGACCAAGTTCTATAATTGTTCTGCCAATAAGGCGCTCAGAAAAAGCCTCAGGAAAAGGAAAGCGCAAATCTCTACGATTAAGTTTGACAGATACTATCTTTGCATCAGTTACAACGGACTCAAGTCCACGACGAACTGTCTCTACTTCAGGAAGCTCAGGCATTACTCTTCTTTAATAATTATACACTTTCCAATCGTATCACTGATAAATTGACTTCTTCCCCCCTCAAAAAACGAAGACTTCCTCTACATCTACTAAACAAATTCTTGATGAGTCGATTTTACTTGGATTCCTACTCATGTGAATCATTTAACTAAAGGCTTTATGGACAAACCCTGCCTTGAATATATACCACACACTCTAAAATACTTAACGTATCAATAAAGCTTACATCCCACCCCACCTCAAATGACCGTGTTTTATGGTAACAAAATTAAGCCCATTCACCCTTACGAAATACAGGAACTCTTACACCATCTTGGGTAATGCCATCTATGTCAATTTCACCAGAACCAATCATCCAGTCAATATGAATGACACTTTTATTCCCACCACGTGCTGCAATCTCTTCTGACGTCAATGATGCCCCATCTAAAAAGCATTTGGAATAACACTGCCCTAAAGCAATATGACATGCAGCATTTTCATCAAATAAGGTATTATAAAAAAGGAGTCCACTCTTAGAAATTGGTGAAGAATGGGGCACAAGGGCAACTTCGCCCAACCGGCTTGCACCCTCATCACTTTGCAAAACCTGCTGTAAAACTTCTTGACCTGTTGATGCACGAGCCTCAACAATACGCCCGGCTTCAAAACGTACTTCAATATTATCAATCAGAGTTCCTTGATAGGAAAGGGGCTTTGTTGAGCGAACGAAACCTTCAACCTTATGAGCATGAGGAGTCGTGAAAACTTCTTCTGTCGGAATATTCGGATTGCAAATAACACCATTTTGAGCAACGGATGCACCACCATGCCATTCATGATCATCTGCCAAACCAACAGTTAAATCAGTCCCTGGCCCTGTAAAGTGTAAGGCAGAAAAACGCTGCTCATTAAGCCAAAATGACCGTTTCTTCAAATGTGCATTATGAACAGTCCACGCCTGCACCGGATCTTCTCCTGTAACACGTGAAGCAGAAAAAATTGCATCGGCTAATTTTTTAATCGCCTCATTAAGTGGTAAAGAAGGAAACATTGCCTCAGCCCATCCTGCTGTTGGATAAGCAACAATCGACCAATTCATAGCAAAATTTGATATTTGCTTGAGTGCCGGCTGGTAAGCTATTGAAGTGGCTTTATTTAAACGTGAAACCTTATCAAAATCCTGATTGGAAAGGAGCAAAGGATTATCACCAACAATCGCTAAACGCGCTGCCCCATTTTCAAAAGCCTTTGCCATTCCCTCATAAAGCCAAGAAGGGGCACAATCAAAACTAGCTGTATGGGCATTTTCAAACCGTGTAAGCGATAACATATCATCACTAAAAATTGGTGTAATGACACCAGCACCAACCTTATAAGCATGATATGCAATACGCCGAACAAAAGGTAACGCTGAAACTGGAGCAGTTAAAACAAGATCCTGCCCCTCTTGTAAATTCAACCCCACTTTCACTGTAATTTCTGCAAGACGATTAAGCATTTCAGGCAAAATTGTCTCATGAATATCAAAGTACATTACCAATACCCTTCTTTAAATAGAATGCGTTCTTTATGTCGTCATATTATAAATTGTTTTTCAGATCCTTTGAGTTCGCTTTCTCTACGTATATTTATGCGTATCATTATCGCTAAAATTCACTTAATTCATAAACCGCAATGGGTATATAATCCTTCTTTGGTCATGAAAAACTTACTAGTTCCTGTGTCGTTTTTCTAACATTGCAACAATTGCATTTAACTGATCAGATGAAGGTAAAGCCATAATCGTTTTATTTTCCTCTTTCCTAGCTAGATGTTGAGGTGCATAGGCAGGGATAGGAACTTTATCAAGCTGTACCATAGCAAAAGGCGCAGGATGTGCCATCTTGGACTGTGCTACTTCTGTCGAAGGAGATGTACTTTTCTCTGCCTTTACGCCCCTACTCTCTAAGCCTTCATCTATAAAGCTTGGCGCATGACCAGAACGTTCTTGAGCAAAAGCATAAGCAACATCATAAGGGCGATTATTTGTAGGAACTTGAAGTTCTCCATCACGTGATCGTTTTTCATAAAAAGCATTTCCCCCTGCAACCTGAACATAATGCATGTTTTTATACGGAAAAGACAAACCAGCGGTATGAAAAAACTTAGCGTGTTTAACTTTCTTATCTCGTTCACCTCGTAAAACGGCATCAGCCGCCTCTCTTACACGAGCAACAGATGCTTTCTCCGTCATAGGACGCGTTAAAACACCAGGAGCAAACTGCCTATATTGACCAACAACACCACAAATCGTCTTAGGATAGGCGGTTGAATTAACACGATTCATAACAACCGTTCCAACGGCAATCATTCCTTCACGGCTTGTGCGATTTGATTCAAAATACATTGCTCGCATAAGACATTGACGCTCTGTCAATGGATATGTAACCGCTTTTGTCTTATTATTATTTATTTTTCCAGCATCTAAATGACTTGAAGCACATCCCACAACAACTAACGGCGCTACACAACAGGTAACAAAAACATTCCAACGATTTTTTTTCATCTTATGCAACACATTCCTATAATCTCTGAGATATTCAAGTCTTGAAATGAGCTTTAAATGTATCTCTCAATAAAGTACATAGCTAATTGTTACCACTCAGTAAAATTTTAATACAAGAGGTAATCAAAAAGTATCTATGCAAAATAAAAAATAAAAAACTCTTAATTTACAGATCGATATTGTTATTCTTCATGGTTCAATATAGGCTATAATAACCCACACATTTCAATTACAATAAAGTAACACTATCCACTTCTTCTACATACGAAAAAATAATACAGATATCCCCTTTAATATAAAATTTTAACAAAATGATCTGAAAGGAAATTCCCCTAGAAAACTCCCCTCCTGCCACAATACGAGTGATGATATCATCTAATATACAAATATGTCAAACCAAGAGTTAACAATCTGCCATGCTTCTCTGAAAAAACTCTTTGTTGCTTCTTTGTGCTTTTCCATAAGATGGTTATCTTATTCTTTCTATAGCTGCACTTTAAGAAAATACTCATATATCTACAAACTTATTTTATACATATAAGAAAAATTTTAATCTATTTTCTTCTCACCTACCCCAACTTTATAAGTAAGGTCATCGCGAGGACGATCAGAGGACATATGGTAACCCGTTATGATATAATGCAGCATTTCAGCAATATTAGTAACATGATCACCAATTCGTTCAATATTCTTTAAACAAAACAGTAAGTGCGTACAAACCGTAATATTGCGCATATCTTCCATCATATACGTCAAAAGTTCACGAAAAAGAGAAGTATACAAAGCATCAATCTTCTCATCACGCTCACGCACCGCGTCAACACGCTCTAATAGGCGACTCGTATAAGCATTTAAGACTTCTTTTAATTGATTGAGTGCTAAAGCTGTAATTGTTTCAAGCCCATGATAAACAGAAGCAGATTGACGTATTTCTGAAAGTGCAACAGTCCTTTTAGCAATGTTTTTTGCCATATCCCCAATCCGTTCAAGATCAGAAGAAATACGAATGGCTCCAATAATTTCACGCAAATCGACAGCCATCGGTTGACGTTTGCAAATAATAGCAACCGCTTTTTCATCAATGTCACGTTCTGCTTCATCTAAAAATACATCATCGGCAATCACTGTCGTTGCAAGTTGAAGATCACTACACACAACCGATGCGACAGAACGTTCAATCATCCTTTCTGCATGGCTCCCCATTTCTGTAATCCTTGCTTTTAAATATTTTAGTTCTGCATCATAAGAACGGACAGTATGATTCATAGACATATCTTATACTCCTCAATTCACCTATCCAAAACGTCCCGTAATATAATCTTGCGTCCGTTGTTCTTTTGGTGAGGTGAAGATCATTTCAGTCGCACCAACTTCTACCAAATGCCCTAAATGAAACATAGCTGTATATTGAGAAACACGTGCGGCCTGTTGCATGGAATGCGTTACGATAACAATTGTATAATTCTGCCTCAATGCATCGATAAGCTCTTCAATCCGTGCTGTCGCAATGGGATCAAGAGCCGAACAGGGCTCATCCATCAAAATAACTTCAGGACTAACCGCAATGGCGCGTGCAATACACAAACGCTGTTGTTGTCCTCCTGATAAACTTGTTCCAAGATCATGAAGTCGGTCTTTTACTTCTTCAAACAAACCTGCCTGCCTCAAACTCTTTTCAACGACATCATGCAATTCAGAACGCGTTTTAACTAAACCATGAATGCGTGGACCATAAGCAACATTCTCAAATATAGATTTTGGAAAAGGACTAGGTTTTTGAAAAACCATTCCTACACGTGCACGCAATTCTACAACATCAATCCGTGTGTCATAAATATTCTCCCCATCTAAGGTAATAAGACCCGTTATTTTAGCGCCTTCAATCGTATCATTCATACGGTTAAAACAACGCAAAAAAGTCGACTTCCCGCATCCTGATGGACCTATCAAAGCCGTCACTTGATGTTCAGGAATATCAAGTGTAATACCATGGAGTGCTTCTTTGTCTCCATAAGAAACCTTCACATCCTGACCACGCATTTTAATTTTCATTATAAAAATTCACCTTACAAAAATCTTATCAAAGCTGTTGTTTTATTAAAATTACTGGCGGCGTTCAAATCGTCGACGTAAAAAAACCGCAGAAATATTCATGATCGCAAGAAAAATCATCAATACAATAATAGCACCTGATGTCTTTTCAACAAAAGCACGCTCTGCTTCACCCGCCCACATAAAAATTTGAACAGGCAAAGCCGTTGCTGGATCCATGGGGGTCGTAGGAATATTAACAACAAAAGCAACCATTCCAATCAAAAGCAAAGGAGCTGTTTCACCCAAAGCCTGAGCGACTCCAATAATTGTGCCTGTCAAAATGCCAGGCGCAGCTAAAGGAACAACATGATGAAAAATCATTTGTGTTTTTGATGCTCCCAACCCCAAAGCTGCAGAACGAATAGAGAGAGGAACAGCACGCAGAGCAGAACGTGTTGCAATAATGATCGTGGGAAGAGTCATGAGCGCTAAAACAAGACCACCAACAAAAGAGGCTGAACGTGGTAATCCTAAAAAATTAACAAAAAAAGAGAGTCCTAAAAGACCAAACACAATTGAAGGAACAGCTGCAAGATTATTGATATTAACCTCTATAAAATCTGTAAATTTATTTTTGCGTGCATATTCTTCTAAATAAAGAGCCGTTGCTATGCCTATCGGAAGGGAAACTAATAAAACGATGCCTATCATATAAAGAGAACCAATGATCGCAACACCTAATCCCGCAGTCTCAGGACGACTTGAAGCGCCAAATGTAAAAAAACCAATATTAAATGTTTTATAAAGCGTACCATCATGCGCTAAACGCTTTATCCATTCTATTTGTCGATTAGAAACTTTACGGTTTTTTTCTGCTACACGCAGATCAATCTGTCCCTTATAAGCAGAATCAATATCCGCAGATGCCAAAACTTTAACTTTTTGCATTGTGCCAATCAGTTTTGGATTCTTTGTCACCATTTCACGCAGTTGAACACGGACACCATTTGAAAACATCCGGTTAACGTCCAAAAGAGAGGCTCGATCATTTTGATTGATATTAAGTTTCTTCGCTAAAGCATTGCGTACAAGAAGTGGATAATTCGCCGTCATGAGCACTTGTGGTTTTGTTTTACGTTGACCACTTGGATCAATGATCTTTTCATCCAAATAAATCGATAATGTCATTTCACTTTGAAAAAAAGCTGTATAACCCTGACTAATGATAGACCATAAAAGCGTAAATAAAAAAAATAAACCAATAGAAATGGCAATCAAACCATAGGCACGAAAACGACGTTCAGCCCAATACCGACGCTTGAGACTAATATTGCGACGAGGAAAAAAATCTTCATTCATTCATATTGTTCCCGATATTTACGCACAATATAAAGAGCCAGAATATTCATCAAAAGTGTCATAACAAAGAGCGTCATCCCTAAGGCAAAAGCCACCAGAGTTTGTGGAGAATTAAACTCAAAATCACCGGTCAATTGATTAACAATCTTAACAGTCATCGTAGTCATTGCTTCGAAAGGATTGAGTGTTAAGTTTGCTGCAACACCTGCCGCCAAAACCACAATCATTGTTTCTCCAATTGCACGCGATGCCGTCAACAAAATGGCCCCCATAATCCCTGGAAGCGCTGCTGGTATAACAACTTTTTTAATTGTTTCAGATTGCGTTGCGCCTAAACCATAAGAACCTTCACGTAAAATGCGTGGAACAGCCGTAATAACATCATCCGATAAAGAGGAAACAAAAGGTATCAACATAATTCCCATCACAACTCCAGCAGTCAAAACACTTTGTGCCATAATAAAACTAACCCCGTCTGAGAGAGAAGCAGAGAGATCTCGTAAAAATGGTCCCACAACCTTCAAAGCAAAAAAGCCATAAACAATCGTTGGAATGCCAGCAAGAACTTCTAACAATGGCTTCACAATTGCTCGCAATCGCGCAGAAGCATACTCCGCCATATAAAGAGCTGAAAATAGTCCTATAGGTACAGCAAAAAGCATGGCAACAAATGCAATATAAAGCGTACCAGCAAGAAGCGGTATTAAACCAAATTGTCCTACTTCATCGCTGGAACCGCTCGCGGAAAAACGCGGATCCCAAACTGTTCCTAAAAAGAAATTTGAAAAGGATACAGACTGAAAAAAGCTTACTGTCTGAAAAAGCATAGAAAGCGCAATGGCTATTGTTGTCAAGACTGCAACAATAGATGCACAAATCAATCCAATAATAATAAAAGATTCAACCTTATTACGGGCACGTTGATGAGGCGCAATTTGCATCATTCCACAGATAAAACCAAAGGACGCAATAGCAAAAAGAAAAACATAACCTATAAACTGAAGCTTTTCAGAAGAGAATACCCACGACTGTGCTATTTTGAACACATCATCCGATGCTTCATCGGATAAAATCAATCCCTTCGCGAGTAATTGTGCCTGCACTTCCTTATAGGAAGCGCTAGAAAGATTCCCCTCAAAGCGATGAATCTTTTTGACGAGACTTCGAAGTGTCTCCCAAAGTAGATCGTGATTTACAGGCTCTGTTACATGCGCACTATACGCCTCAAGCTCTCGAGAGGCATTATATTCTAAATAAATTGTACTCCCAGCATCCCAAACAATTAAAAAAATAAAAGCTGGAATAACAGTAATCAAAAATGTCCACCAGCCATAATAATACGCACGAGAATGCATTTTATGTTGTCTGTATTCAAGAATGCGTGCTCGCATATAAGAAATACAAAAGCCACAAAATCCAAAAGTCAATAATAACAAAATAATAAAGGAAATGCGCATTTTATCTTTCAGTTTTTATAAAAAAATAGCATCCAAATTCCCTATCCCAGAAATCCAACAAATTTTCCCTGCAAATTATTTCAATGTCATTACTCGACCAGCAGAAAAATCAGAACGCTGTGCTTGACGCTCCTTTTCAGGAGAAACAATCAAACCATATTCAGCCAAAGGACCCTCTGGACCAATCATTTGATCAGAAAGAAAAAAGTCAACATACTCTCGCAAACCTGAAATAATACCTAAATGTGCTTTCTTAATATAGAAAAAAAGCGGACGAGAAACCGGATATTGTCCACTAGAAATCGTCTCAACTGTTGGCGCAAAACCGTTAATATCGGCAACCTTTAGTTTATCAGCATTATTTTGATAAAAAGACAAACCAAAAATACCAACCCCTGTTTTATTAGAAGTTAGACGCGCAAATGTTTCAGAATAATCACCATCAATATCAACCGCTTTTCCATCCTTACGTACCGCAATACAAGCAGTGTGTATCTCCTTATCATCCATTCCTAAAGACTTCATCACCTCAACTGCCCCACTCTCTTTACACCCCTTAGTAAGTAATTTTTCCTCAAAAACTTCACGTGTCCCATGCTTCTCCCCAGGAATATACGCTGCTATCGTCCAATCAGGAAGAGCACTATTAACTGCACTCCATTTCAAAACATTATTCGGTTGCAACTTTCCGTCTATAATAATTCGAGCAGCAAGGGCTTTATAAACATCTACTGGCTGTAATTTCCAATCAGGTCCCTTAATATCAGTTGCAAAAACAATGCCATCATACCCAATACGTATTTCCTCAACATCTTTTACACCAGCATCAAAACAAGACTGTAATTCACTCGGTTTCATTGCTCGCGAAGCATTAACAATATCAACAGTGTTCTCCCCAATACCACGGCAGAATTCCTTAATACCAGCTCCTGTTCCTCCCGATTCGATAACAGGAACCTTAAAATGGGGATAAATTTCTCCAAATGTTTCAGCAACAATCTTTTGATAAGGTAAAACTGTAGATGAACCAGTAATCTGTATTTGATCGCGCGCATTGCCTCCATTTGCTGACAGCAGTAGCGCAAAAATCAATCCCACTCCAATTGATAATACTTTGTTCATCTATAAACTCCCTAAAAATCGAAAACAAAGCCTCTTAACTTATATTATACGGTCATTCTAGTTCACATTTACAACATAACAAATATAAAAAACAACATGGATCATTTTTTTAAAACCATGTTTTTGTCCTCTGTCAAATAAATTCATTTGAACGCTTGAACTCAATAACATCCCAAAACAAATGAGCAACATCTGTACCGCAGAAGCGTTTAATTTCACGAATTCCCGTAGGAGACGTCACATTAATTTCTGTTATATAATCTCCAATCACATCAATCCCCACAAAAAGAAGACCGCGTTCCTTTAAGGCTGGACCAATGCGTTCACAAATTTCATAATCACGTTTTGTTAACTCCACATTTTCCGCGCGACCTCCAACATGCATATTAGAGCGCACATCTGTTTCTGTCGGAATTCGATTAATAGCTCCAACAGGTGTACCATCAAGCAAAACAATCCTTTTATCTCCTTTTCGTACTGCCTCTAAATAGCGCTGAACAATAAAAGGTTCGTGATAAATTTCTGCAAACATTTCTAACAATGATGCTAAATTGCGATCATCTTGTTTTAAATAAAAAATACCAGCACCCCCATTTCCATAAAGTGGTTTAACAATAATATCGCCAAATGTCTCTCTAAAAGCTGTTATTTCTTCAATATCTTTGGTAATTAATGTTTCTGGCATCAGATCAGAAAATTCAGTAACAAAAATTTTTTCTGGACTGTTGCGTACCCATGCCGGATCATTCACAACGAGTGTTTTAGGATGAATACGCTCTAACAAATGAGTTGTTGTGATATAATTGAGATTAAAAGGTGGATCTTGGCGTAAAAGAACCACATCCATATCTGTTAATTCCGTACGAGCAGGCTTTTCTAATCGATAGTGGCTTCCCTCTTTATCATGTACAATCAATGGCTCTAGTCGTGCAATCACACAACCATCGTATAGAGATAAACGATCTGGTGTATAATGGAAGAGAGAGTGTCCACGTTCTTGGGCTGCTAAAGCGAGTGCAAATGTCGTATCTCCTTGAATCCGAACTGTTGAAATATGATCCATCTGAATGGCAATTTTCATAAATAAATCCTCTCTATCCTAAAAGCAGACTGGTCTATGCATCATAAACTTAGTAAACAATAAAAGAACTATGACAAGAGAAAATTTATGACACAAGAAACAGATATAAAATTAAACAACAAAGAAATCGAACGCTATGCACGCCACATCATTTTGCCTGAAATTGGTGGTACAGGGCAACAAAAGCTAAAAAAAGCACGCGTTCTTGTTGTAGGCGCTGGTGGTCTTGGTGCTCCTGTCTTAACCTATTTGGCTGCCGCAGGTGTTGGAACTCTTGGAATTGTCGATAACGACATCGTTTCACTTTCCAATTTACAACGCCAAGTTATTCATAAAACAAATGCAATCAACAAAAGCAAAACAGACAGTGCTGAAACCACTATAAAAGCAATAAATCCCCATGTTGTAGTTGAAAAACACACCCTACGCTTAGATAAAAGTAATGTGGATAAACTGCTCAATGCTTACCACATCATTGTTGATGGAAGTGATAATTTTACCACTCGCTATCTTCTCGCTGATCACGCTGCCCAATGTAAAAAACCTTTAATAAGTGGTGCTGTAGAACGTTTTAATGGCTCATTAACCGTCCTTATGCCGTATAAAGACAATAATCCTCACTATCGCGATTTATTTCCCACCCCTCCTGCTCCCGATACTATTCCAACATGCGCTGAAGCTGGAATCATCGGTGTTTTACCTGGCGTTATTGGAACCCTACAAGCAATGGAAGTTATTAAAATGATCACAAACATCGGAGAGCCATTAGTAGGAAAGATTCTTCTCTATAATGGATTATTAGCGCAATTTAATATTATTACTTATAAACGCTCAAATTATAAAGAAAATACCATAGTTATTAAGAAGCTTGGAGAATCATGATTATGTCCTCTCTTCCACTAATTTTTAGCACTCTCGCAATATGTATTGAAATACTAATTAATTTTATCGCAAGTCATCGAAACATTGTAACCAATGAAACCTATTAAATTTATCACAAATATGGAAAACCTTTTGTGAAAAAATAATTCTCTATAATGGATTATCAGCATAATTTCATGTCATCGTCTATAAATGGACAGAGACTCGTGGGAACATAGCTGCTATCAATATTCTTGTGTAAAAAATTTTCGACGTAGATAAAAATACAATCAGCAGAACTCTATTCAACTATTTTAATATTCACACATAAAAATTGTTTCACATGAAAGTGCTTACTTCAAACCATAACCTATAAATAAATAATCTAAGTCACATTTTAGTGATCGATACTATAAAAGGTTAATGATCTGTCAGTACATCTCTAACCTCAAGAGAAAACGTCTATTCATCGAGCATCATAAAATGCAGCTTAGGATTATTGCACGTATAAGAACAATCAATTGTCTCTGTTCATAAGAAAAATACATGGGAATTGATGTAAAAGTACATGGGGATTTGTGTATAGAAGGATTGAGATAAACCTCATGGAGAGCTTTAATTATATAATTATTGCATTTAGAAGCAGAAAGCTGCGGCTCATAAATTGATAATCCTTCAGCAATAATTTCACAGACAAGTATATGTAGAAAAAGTGAAGCACACAAATCTTGAAAACCAATCCACAGACGACAGCGTAAAGAGTGCATTTTTATAAAAGATCTCTTTAAAATAAGCGAGTAAATATGCAATGTTAAATATGTTCTGTTTTGCGTGAGGGGCGTTCCCCCCTAACAAAACATCAATAAGAGCTCTTTTTATAAAACTGTGAAACTAAAATTACAAAAAAATCAGACTTCTTTCTAAAATTAACATCTATGGTATAAGTTAATTTGGCTCGTTCGCTTTATTATTATCCATTGGTAAAGGAACAGGATGATCGGATAAACTGCGTAAATAAAGCAAGAGATCGGCACGATCTTGGTCATTTTTAATTCCACGAAAAGACATAATGGTCCCAGGAAAAGCTTCACGTGGAGAATGTAAATAACGATCTAACGTTACAAAATCCCATTTTTGATCAGAATGAGCACGTAATGCCCGTGAATAAGCAAAACCTGCTGCTGATGCCAAAGGGCGGTTAACAATCTCCCAGAGAACTGGACCAACACGCCCTGCTTCATTGCGTCCAGATGTGTGGCATATGGCACATTGGCGAAAAACTTTACGGCCATTTTCAAAATTGCCTTGTTGAAGGCGGCTATTTAGTGATAGGGAAACATCAGGTGCTTTTTGTTTTTCTTGAAATATATCATTCTTGGCAACTGTATGATGATATTGGACTGATGTAGGATGATCGTAAACTATATTGCTGAGTGTGAAAATCCCCACAATAGCGACCAGCACACATAAACAAGCACAAATAAAATAAATAAATCTCGAGCGATTCATAAAAACTCAAATGTTCACGATTTTATTACCATTTTTAGTTTAAGCTTTTTCTTTATAACACACAACATCTTCTTTATAACACACAACATCATAAATGCATCACAGATGACATTGGGAATCTTACAATGGCTCTTGAAACAATTATTCTTATTCCTGCCCGTATGGGCTCAACCCGTCTTCCTCAAAAAGCTCTCGCTGAAATTGGCGGAAAACCGATGATTGTTCATGTCGCAGAACAAGCCAAAAAAGCTGGAATAGGACGTACAATCGTTGCAACAGATCATAATGATATCGCTAAAGCTGTTGCAGATTATGGGCATGAATATATCATAACACGAGGTGATCATAAGTCTGGATCTGATCGTATTTATGAAGCTTTAGTGCGCATTGATCCTGAACAACGCTACAACGCCATTTTAAATATACAAGGTGACTTACCAACAATCATGCCTCGTGAAATCATTCGTGCGCTACGCCCTTTAGAAAATAGCTTTACTGATATTGCAACCTTGGGTGCCAAAATCATTGAAGAAAATGAAACAAGAGATCCCAATGTTGTCAAAATCATTGGTACACCGCTTTCTCAAAATCGCCTTCGTGCTCTTTATTTTACGCGCGCCAAAGCACCTTATGGAGAGGGTCCTCTTTATCACCATATTGGAATATACGCCTATAGGCGCGAAGCACTTGAGAAATTTGTATCATTCAAACCCTCACCACTTGAGAAACGTGAAAAACTTGAACAATTACGTGCATTAGAAAACAATATGCGTATTGATGTGGAAATAGTCGATACAATTCCCTTAGGTGTAGACACACAACATGATCTCGATAGAGTTTGTGAGATTTTAGCATGAAAATACTTAAAAAAACCAATAAAATTTCTTTCCAAGGAGAATACGGCGCTAATTCCCATATTGCTTGCTCCAATATGTTCCCCAATATGGATGCTGTTCCCTCTGCTACTTTCGAAGACGCCCTTAATTTAGTGGAAAGCGGGAAAGCTGATCTTGCTATGATCCCTATTGAAAATACCCTTGCGGGACGCGTTGCAGACATTCATCATCTTTTACCACAGTCATCTCTTTATATTATTGATGAATATTTTTTACCTATCCATTTTCAACTCATGGTTTTGCCCGGCGTTACACATGACGAAATTAAAACCGTCCACAGCCATACGCATGCCCTTGCACAATGCCGAAAAATCATACGAAACAACGGTTGGAAACCTGTTGTTTCTGCTGACACCGCTGGAGCTGCAAAATTTATTAAAAAAAATGCTAAACGTTCACAGGCTGCCTTAGCACCTTTAATCGCAGCAGAACTCTATGGACTTGATATTCTTGAAAGAGATGTTGAAGATAACCCTCATAATATTACCCGTTTTGTCATCCTTTCACGCTCCAAACGACATGTCCCCAAACCTCAAAATGGCGAAAAAATCATCACCAGTCTTCTTTTTCGAGTGCGCAATGTCCCCGCTGCTCTCTATAAAGCTATGGGAGGATTTGCAACGAATGGTATCAATATGACAAAATTAGAAAGCTATCAAATTGGTGGAAATTTCAATGCAACACAGTTCTTTGTTGATATTGAAGGACATCCTGAAGACCCGATGATGAAACTTGCCTTAGAAGAATTATCTTTCTTTTCTGCAGAACTGCGTATTATCGGTACTTATCCAGCACAAAACGATCGAACATCGTATATATAAAAGCAATTAAGCTGCTATCATTTTTTGTTGATATCAAAAAGCATCGTAAAAATTTCATAATGCAACGCATCTTGAAAGGGCTCATTTTTTCTACTCAACACCCTTCATAAACACTGAAGAAGAAAAAACAGCTCGTAATAGAATATATAAATTATTTTCATAATATTTTCTCACAAATTATATCATGATAAACCGCAATTCAACTCGTATAAAAACCAGTGTAAAAAAACACAGTAACCAAAAATAAAAACGCTTGTACCATCTATTTCCTTTTATATATTCAAAGAGAGCTTCTTGAGAAAAGTCATTTCCTCTGACAATATTCCAATAAAGATAACGAACTTCTAAATTAGCTCTCAAAACAATTCAAATTATTATACATAATAGAGCATTCGAATCTTTTAGATTAATATCATTCTAAACATGGTTTAAAACTAGAAAATGCAACTTAGCCCTGATTTTAGCGTTAAGTTTGAACTTGTATCTTTATAAAAACTGATTTATGATTCACCTCACTTTAGAAAAAAGGAGAGGATAATGAAAAAAATCTTCACGCGAGGATTATTAGCCGCAAATATTCTCGCCTACTCTAGTGTTGCATTTGCTGGCTTTGGTGAAAAAAAATGGAATTTTGCGCGGGATGAAAGTGTTGTGATCACACCATCCTATACATTCCAGCAAGGAGTTGAATACTCTTGTAATACCTTTAAACCGAAGAAAGTATCCTTTACTTTATCATACTCTGCCCCTTCTGATTTAAACAAATTGAGAATTTTTGTTGATGATGAAAAGAAAATAACCCATGATAAAGAAAAGAAAATCTTTACCCTAAAAAATATAAAATCTCTTCATATAAGTTTTCCTTGGTCAGGACATTATATTTTTAAAAATATTACGAACAAAAAAGTTGTTGGAACAGATTGTGACACAGGAGGTTATGATTAACAATATTTCTATAACATCTAAATTTGAGTAGAGTTATTCTTTTTTTCAGGTGTTTTTTTCAAAATACGGCATAATGAGCTATTAAAACTAATCGCTGAAGAGGTATTTTATCCTAATATGACAAACCTTAAGCTGCTTATAAGGTTAGATATTAAAGAACTTTTGCGAAAACTAAAAGACTAAACTTAAATTGTTCTGTATTTTCTACTATCAGAACTATTTTTTTAATAAGAATGTAACTCCTATCTTCGCAACTGCTTTATTTCAAGTAATATAAAGCACACCATACCCAAATCACTTAGATAAACAGAAAAGTAAAATTTGCTCTACAAGTGCATTCCTCACTGCACTTTAAGTCATACTCATTCAGCTTTTTATAAAAATTATCTCGCTTTTCCCTCCTTATTAAAGAATATAATTATCTGAAACTATAAAATGTCGCTTATATCGAATAAGAACCATTTTTATGCTTATAAAATCAGTACCCCCTTATTTCTATAGCGTTTAATGTTGCATCTTCTCTTGTATGAGTACAGTCTCTTAAAAATATATGAAACCTTTTCTCAAATAATGAAAATTCATATATTGATCCATCTTGTGATAAACATCAATGTTTTTTAATTAAAAGAACAAGCACGCAAAAAAAGAGCGATAACATCTACTCAGTATTTATATACGTTAAAAGAAAAAATATTACATATTTGATATTCTCATTCACTATAGAAATGAGGTGGTTCTCTTATAAGATATTTAATATATTGACTTATCATTATAAGAGTTCGATTTTTTATACTGAATTACAACCACAAATAAAGTAAGATCCTCCCATCTTAAATCTCATATTGAATCAATTAAAATCATTTCCTTGAAAGTTACAAATGGGAGTGATGTGTGAGTAAAAACGATTAAAAAAGGAATAAAAATGCTTCTTATAAAGCCTCTCAAGTGCAAGGGATCGCAACATTGGGAGTTGTTAAGTAGTATGAGGGCTAAAATTTATACTTTGTATTAAGTATAAAGAGGATAGTGCACAATGGATTTATAACTCAAGGGAAGCATGTATACTATTTATGAGTGGCGTTTGAAATATAGTTAAGAGTATTGAGCAATCACTCTTTAAAAAACCTGTGAATGTACAACATTAAATGTATTCTGTTTGGGATGTTCTATTTTGTATAGAGGAGCAACATCATTAAAGCAATATTTTATAATTATTTAAATAGCACTCTTCCCCCTAACTTTCGCATGTTAGCCAATTACATGATCTATATACTTTATTTGCTTCTTTAACTGTTGTAAATTTTTGATGATCCAATTTCGTAGTTTTAGAACAGACGTATCTATCCTAAAACTCTTACATGTTTCAGCAAATGAGAATAATTATATATTCAGACTATCTTAAGCGAAAAGATATTTTCATACCAAATAAATATGCAGAGCTACTGCTATAAAAACTAATAAATCCACAATCTCTTTGTTGTTTATATATCAATAAATTAAATGCAAAGGAAAATTCTTCGTCGTTCTTAGGATATTTTTCGTTTCTGATCTTGATTTTTCATTCCAAATCGACAATATGAGCTTGGGAGGTTGGTGGTGGACGAACTACTCGCCAACTGGGTCAGGTCTGGAAAGAAGCAGCCCCAACGAGTTCTGGTACGGGTCATCGTTCCAACCTCCTATTTTGCTGAAAAAATTATTTTTTATGCTGTCTTTTAGCGAGGTATTTTTAATCTTCAGAGCAGCATTTGTATGCAGTAAATAAAGGGGTTTTGTTATTTTTAAACAAATTGTCCCATAAATAATTTGATTAAGAAAAAATCCTTTTATATGAGACTACAGTATTGATCTATGCTTTTGTATTATCAAAATGTACGCATAAAGAACTTCGAAGTTGGAAATACTCATGGAAAATTTACCGGTAGAAACAGCCTATCGTGTTCTTGCTCGTAAATATCGACCCCAAAACTTCTCTGACCTCATTGGTCAGGAAGCTATGGTGCGTACTCTCACCAACGCCTTTGAAAAAGGTCGTATTGCACAAGCGTGGATGTTAACAGGGATTCGTGGCGTAGGTAAAACCACAACAGCACGTATTTTGGCACGTGCACTTAATTATAAAACAAAAGATATTGACCAACCAACAACTGTATTGGACTCTCTTGGTGAACATTGCACACAAATTATCGAAGGACGCCATATTGATGTTATAGAAATGGATGCCGCTTCTCATACGGGCATTGATGATATTCGTGAAATTATTGAACAAATACGCTATCGTCCTGTTTCTGCACGCTATAAGGTTTATATTATCGATGAAGTACATATGCTCTCAACACAAGCCTTTAATGGTTTATTGAAAACTCTTGAAGAACCACCTTCCCATGTGAAATTTATTTTTGCCACAACAGAAATTCGCAAAGTTCCTATTACAATTCTTTCGCGTTGCCAACGTTTTGATTTACGACGTATTGACTCAAAAGCTTTGAGTGCACATTTGCGTCAAATTGCGAAATATGAAAAGGTAGAAGTAGAAGATCAAGCACTCTCTATGATTGCCCGTGCTGCAGAAGGATCTGCACGTGATGCATTATCCATTTTTGATCAAGCAATCGCCCATAGCAATGGCAATGTTAATGCTATTGCGGTGCGTACAATGTTAGGATTAGCGGATCAAGCACGTATTATTGATCTTTTTGAATTTATCATGAGGGGCGATGTTGTCAATGCGTTACATGAATTACGCCGTCAGTATGAAGCAGGTGCTGATCCTCTTACTATATTGACAGAACTAGCCGATTTTAATCATCTGGTCACACGTTTACGTTTTACACCAGAAATAGTGGAAGATTTTTCTCTGACTGAAGAACAACGTTTAAGAAGTTTAGACTTTTCAAAAAAACTTTCCGTTCCTGTTTTATCCCGAAACTGGCAAATGTTACTCAAAGGTTTACAGGAAGTTAATCAAACTGCACGTCCTCTTCAAGCCGCTGAAATGCTTTTAATTCGTCTTGCTCACACGGCTGACTTACCAACTCTTGATGAGGCTTTAAAAAAGCTTACGCAAGAAAAAACGCCTCACACACTGGTTAAAAACTCTTCTCATCAAGAATCTACAAATGCAAATAATATAACAAAAGAAACAATGGTCGGAGCCCATGCTTCCTCGAGCGTTTCAAATACATTAGCCGATCAATCAGATTTAAAAACATCTTTGAAAAACCAATTAGATCATTCCTTACAACCAGAAAATTTAGTTGAAAATCAAAACCATGACAAAATCAACGCCCAAGAAGTAACAGAAATTCCAGAAACTTCTCAATCTACTGATCTTTCTGAAAAGATTGCAAATTTATCGCATTCTGTCACGCAAAAAACAGAAAAGATTACTGAACCTAAAACTCTCGTGATTAATTCTTTGCACGATATTGTTCAATTAGCCGAACAGCATAATGACGTTCCTTTCAAACTCCTTGTTAAAGAATTTGTTCATCCTGTTTCTTTTGAAGCTGGGCATATTACCTTGAGACTTTCTGAAAATACCCCACAATTTCTTGCTCATGATATAGAAAAAAAGATATCTCAATGGACTGAAAAACGCTGGACAATAACTTTTGTTAATGAAGGAGGTGGCCCAACCTTACAGGAGGAAAGTATAGCGATTCAAAAGACTCTTTTTTCCAATGCAGAAACAGATCCTGATATCGCGAAAATCCTCAATCATTTCCCAGAAGCAAAAATTGTCGATATTCGACTTAATAAAGAAGAAAATGATCTTGATTTACTCCCCAATACCTTTAAAAATGCTGATATTTTTAAAAATAAAAATGATATCAATGATGAATAAGGATACCTATTCCTATGCGTGAAATGATGAGCATGATGAAAAAAGCCAAAGAAATGCAAGAAAAAATGCAGAAGATTCAAGAAGAAATAGCTAATCTGCAAGCTGTGGGCACTGCAGGGGGTGGTCTCGTCCATATCACTTTAAATGGCAAAAATATTATAACAGCAATTCAAATTGATCCTTCATTACTCAAACCTGAGGAAGCTGAAATTCTTGAAGATCTCATTATGGCAGCTTATAATGAAGCAAGAACAAAAATCGAAGTCGCAATAGAAGAAAAAACCAAAAGTATGACGGCAGGGCTACCACTCCCATCAGGTTTCAAGCTTCCATTTTAATGAAACGGATTTTTCCCGTGGGACAAAAATATGTCTAAATACATTGCAGGACCTGAGATTGAACGTCTCATTCAGATTTTATCACGGTTACCAGGTCTTGGTCCACGTTCAGCGCGTCGTGCTGCGCTTCATCTTATCAAAAAAAAAGAGACATTGCTAGAACCTTTAGGAGCAGCTATACAATTAGCTATAGAAAAAGTCGGCATTTGTTCTGTTTGTGGAAATGTCGATACCATTGATCCTTGTTCAATTTGTACAGATTTGCGCCGCGATGATACAACAATCATCGTTGTTGAGGATATTGCTGATCTGTGGGCTCTTGAACGCGCAAAAACTTTAGCCGCACGTTACCATGTGTTGGGTGGACGACTCTCCCCCTTAGATGGAATAGGTCCTGACGAACTCAACATTGCCACCTTAATACAGCGTGTTGTACAAAACCCTATTACGGAGATTATTCTTGCTGTAAATGCGACTGTCGAAGGTCAAACAACTGCTCACTATATCACTGATCAGCTTTCTAATTTTCCAGTTAAAATTACGCGACTTGCTCATGGTGTCCCTGTAGGAGGCGAGCTTGATTATCTTGATGACGGAACTTTAGCAGCAGCTGTACAAGCAAGAACAAATCTTTAAAAATTTCTTTCTCTTACTTGTTATCTCGTTTTATTTACTATCATTTCTTTTTATGGGGAAAATATCCAAGTGATAAAGAAAAAACTCTCACTTTTAAACGACTTTGGTCCTGGTATTCTAGTATGTTTACTCATATCAGCCTTAGCTTATGGCTTAGAAGTCGTAGAAAAACAGCTTTTTGGACAAGCATGGCTTGAAAGCCTTGTTTTGGCAATTCTTTTAGGATCGATTATCCGTAGTTGTTTTCCTTTGCCAACATATTTTCAAAAAGGTATCACCTTTTGTGCAAAAACACTTCTCGAAATTGCTATCGTTCTTCTAGGAGCAAGCATTAGCATTAACGCAGTCCTTTCAGCTGGCTGGAATTTGCTTGCTAGTATCATATTCGTGATATTCGTAACGATTATCCTGAGCTTTGCCATCGGCCGACTTTTCGGGCTTTCTACACATTTGGCAATGCTGGTCGCTTGTGGGAATGCTATTTGTGGCAATTCAGCTATTGTTGCCGTTGCACCTGTCATAAAAGCAAAACATGACGATGTAGCCGCGTCAATTGCCTTCACTGCTCTTTTAGGAATTCTTATTATTTTATTTTTACCCTTTTTACATCCATCTCTGAATTTGTCATTTAGCCAATATGGTGTGCTTGCTGGCATGGTTGTGTATGCTGTACCACAGGTTTTAGCAGCAACAGCATCTGTCTCTTTTCTAAGTGTTCAAATTGCAACAATTGTCAAATTAGTACGGGTTCTCATGTTAGGCCCTGTTATTTTTACTCTATCAATCATTTATCGCCGATCAGCACAAACACGCTTGCGTTTACATACCCTCGTCCCATGGTTTATCATTGGCTTTATTATCATGATGCTTGTTCGCTCAAGTGGTCTTATCCCTGAAAAGGCTATCAATCCCATCAAATTTATTGCCCAATTGTTTACTGTTATCTCAATGGCTGCACTAGGATTAGGTGTTGATATCCGATCACTAAAAAAAGCAGGATGGCGCGTCATTTTGGCTTCAACCTGCTCCATAATTATTCTCGGTATTTGTAGCCTTATCATGATACAATTGAATGATTTAAATCATATAACATTTTAAATGTACATTGATTATTATTTTTTCAACGTAGTATGCAATCAACCCAAAGTCCTCCTTATTATTAAAATCAGTTCTTTCATAAACCAGAAAAAATTCTAAAATACTGCTCATTATTCTATACAAAAAATTGAAAGAGCTGATATTTAAGTGAAAACTGTTAAATTTGCTTTTCAGTCCATAATGATTTGCAACGGGGTAGTATCGAAATACGTAACTCATGCAAAACAATGCCATTTCTTTCATCTGCTCTCATTACGCTGAGGTTTTTATATAAAGACGGATAAAATATATTCTTATTTGGAAAAAATGTGGGGTCATAACTTTTCCTCTTTTAAATTACTTTTACTTACTATGTAATACAAGTGGCATCATCGTACTATTTGATAGCTTAAAAGTTGTGACAATCCTTACATTTAAACGATTCGTGAAAGGAGTTTTTATTCTTTTCTTCAACAGTTTTGATTCATACGCTAACTCCGCTTGTAATATACAAGCTAATAACTTTAATTGTTTCACCATAAGTAGATTTAAAATAAGAGAATCTTACAATACTCAAGATACTCATTCAAAAAGTGATAAAAATAAGGATTAAATCAACATCTCGTTCTATCCCATAAAAAGATATTGTTGCTTATTGGCACTAGTAACTTTCTTACAAATGAAATATACGATAATGAAAAGATTAAAAATACAGCAGGACTTTTATTTATCGTTTTATTCAACTAAAATATTTTTATGCTTATCCTTGCTATAGATACTGCTTCAATTTATTGTGCTGTTGCGCTTATTCGTCATAAATCTGTTATTGCGCGTATCAATGAGCGCATGAACAAAGGACATGCTGAAAAACTTATTGGGCAGATTACACAAATAATGAAACAAGCCAATATGACGCTTGATCAAGTTGAGCGTATTGCTGTCAATATTGGACCTGGATCATTTACTGGTGTACGTGTCGGTGTTGCAACAGCGCGCGCTTTGGCATTAGCACTTGAAATACCTGCTGTTGGAGTGAGTGCTCTTGAAGCGTTAGCAGCACAAGTCATAAACAATAAAAGTACAGCATCGGCAATTACTGTTGTCATTGAAGCAGGGAGAGGGATGTTCTACCATCAAAATTTTCATAATGATCTCACACCTTTGGGAGAGCCGGGATTAAAAACAATTGAAAATATCCTCGAAGATTTGCCCAAAAAAACCCGACTGACTGGCCCAGCTGCTGATGTCGTTGTGGAGCATATTAAAAACCATAAAATATACGAAAAAATTGTCCTAGAAAAAATCCCCTGCGAAGCGGCCGATATTGTAAACTATGCTTATCTTGCTGCAAACAAACAATCAAAAAATTCACCTCGCCCACTCTATCTACGCAGCGCTGATGCAAAACAACAAACCAATTTTGCTTTACCACAAAAAAAATAATGCCCAAATTTTCATTGACAAAAAAGAATTTTGGAATTGCTCCGCTACAAGTTAATGATAGTGCTTCTCTTCATCAAATTCATCAGCATTGTTTTACCCCTTCTTGGGAAAAACAAGCTTTTGATAATTTCTTAACAGATCACTCTATCTTCGGATACAAAGCTTTTCTCATTGATCACTCTGATCAAATTTTAGGCTTTTGCCTATGCCGTCTCATCCTTGATGAAGCAGAAATCATCACAATTGCTGTTCATCCTCATTATCGTCAAAAAGGAATTGGTACCTTTCTTATCGATCGTACAGTTCACCATCTTCACGACAAGGGCGCCATAAAATTATTCTTGGAAGTAGAAGCCACAAATCTTTCTGCTTTGAACCTTTATCAACGCTTTGAATTTCAAAAAATTTCTGAACGTCTTGCCTACTACGCGTCAAAAAATGGTCGTGGTGATGCAATTATCATGCAAAAAACTTTTAAGCAAATAGATTGAGATTTGTGTAAAAAACATTTACACATGCGCTATGAATAAAGTAAATCCTAAAAATACGCCTCCTGTTGCTCCTAAAAAGGTTTTTATCAAAACCTATGGATGTCAAATGAACGTTTATGATAGCCAACGGATGACTGATAGCCTCAGTTCGCAAGGCTATGTGACAACACAAATTCCCAATGATGCCGATCTTATTCTTGTTAATACCTGTCATATTCGTGAAAAAGCAGCAGAAAAACTTTATTCTGATCTTGGTCGTTTGCGCGTTATGCGTCAAGAGCGCACACCTGATAAACCCCTGATGGTTGGTGTAACAGGTTGTGTTGCACAAGCTGAGGGAAGTGAAATCTTGCGCCGTGCTCCAACAGTGGATCTTGTTATTGGTCCGCAAATGTATCATCGCTTGCCAGAATTGTTAGAAAAAGCCAAACAAGGGAAAAAAATTATCGAAACAGACTATGCTGTTGAAGATAAATTTGCTCATTTGCCGCCCCATAATAAACATGCAGTAAGAAAACGAGGTGTTAGCGCATTTTTAACAGTACAGGAAGGTTGCGATAAATTTTGCACTTTTTGTGTTGTTCCTTACACACGCGGTGCTGAAATATCACGGTCTGTCGAGCAAATTACCGAGGAAGCCCTTCAACTCATCGAAGCGGGTGTCAAAGAAATTACGCTGCTTGGACAAAATGTCAATGGTTGGCATGGACAAAGTGCTGATGGCAAAACTTGGCGTCTTGGTGATCTTCTTTATCATCTCGCAAAACTCGATGGTTTAAAGCGTTTGCGTTACACAACCAGCCACCCACGTGATATGGATGATAGCCTTATTGCCGCGCATCGAGATCTTGATATGTTAATGCCTTACCTCCATCTTCCTGTTCAATCAGGTTCAGATCGCATCTTAAAAGCCATGAACAGACAACACAAAAGCTCTCATTATCTTCATCTTATCGAAAAAATTCGAACCGTACGGCCAGATATTGCCTTTTCAGGCGATTTTATTGTAGGGTTTCCAGGAGAAACAGATGAAGACTTTGAAGAAACCATTAAACTTATTCAACAAGTACAGTACAGTTCAGCTTATTCTTTTAAATATTCCCCCCGTCCTGGAACAGTGGGAGCCACAATGAAAAATCATGTTGATGAATCTGTAAAAGATGCCCGACTTCAACATTTACAAGCCCTTCTCCTTGAGCAACAAAATGCGTTTTTGCGTTCTAAAATTGATCAAAAAACGAACGTTCTCATCGAAAAACCTGGACGTCACTCAGGGCAAATGGTAGGGCGTTCCCCTTGGCTTTTACCTGTTGTTGTCGATACAGAAGCCTCTACAGGTAGCGTGATAGAAATTCATATTAAAAATGCAAGCTCAAACAGTTTTGTTGGTGAAGTGACAAATAGATAAACATGCCTCTAATACCTTGTTCAAAAATAAATATTTTGGAAAACTCTTTTATTTTAAAAGCAAATGATTACATCTAAAGCGTGCACTTTTTGTAAAAATTGTCTTTTATAAAGTTTACTTAACAAAATGTGCAATATTTATGTAGATATGGAGAATAGGCTGAAAGCTTCAACCGAAAAAATAAAGCGTATTAAAGAAAAAGTAAATACGTCCCTTGAAAAGGCTGATACCTTGAAACAAACAAGCGCTTCAGATGTGAGCCAAGTTGTTTTGATTTTCGAAAATAATAAATATGCAAAAGCAGTTTTTGGTAAATTTGACGAAAATCTCGCTTATATCGAAAAAAAACTCGAACTTAGTATTCATCCGCGTGGTAATGAAGTCTTAATCCGTGGAAATGTTTCTGTTATAAAACGTGCGCAATATGTATTGCAGCAGCTTTATGAACGTGCCAAAACACATCAAGAGCTCACTTTATCAGATATAAAAGGAGCGATTGCTATGGCAAATATACCAAAGAAGCAGAAAGAAGACACAATAACACACAAATCTGCAACGAAACGTATACCAGCTCGGTTGAGTACCCATAAAAAAATAATTCATGCAAGAACTCCAACACAAGACGCTTACATAAGTGCTATGGAGCATACTGAACTTGTGTTTGGTGTAGGACCAGCAGGAACAGGAAAAACATATCTTGCTGTTGCTCATGCTGCAATGCTTCTAGAACGTGGTATCATTGAGCGAATTATTCTCTCACGTCCGGCTGTTGAAGCTGGAGAACATCTTGGTTTTCTTCCCGGTGATCTCAAAGAAAAAGTCGACCCATATTTACGACCACTTTATGATGCTCTTTATGATATGATGCCCGCTGAAAAAATAGAACGCATTTTAGCCTCTGGTGTCATAGAAATTGCTCCTCTCGCCTTTATGCGCGGACGAACACTTGCCCATGCTGCTGTTATTCTTGATGAGGCACAAAATACTACGCCCATGCAAATGAAGATGTTCCTCACACGTCTTGGAGAAGGAACGCGTATGATCGTTACCGGTGACGTGAGCCAAATTGATTTGCCTACAGGGCAAAAATCAGGTCTCATTGAAGCAATTCGCATTCTTTCAAATGTAGAAAATATTGCAATTGTGCATTTTGATGAAAAAGATGTTGTACGCCACCCACTTGTTGCTGCTATCGTTCGTGCTTATGATCGTGATTCCGAAATACAAAATAAAAAAAAATCATTCGCATGCGATGCATTAAAAAATGAATTTGATTCATCATGATTATTATTGATATAATGATTAAAAGCGCAGGGTGGAATGATGAGAAAATGCTTTATAATATCACTGAAAAAGCATTAATGGCAACTATGCATCATGTTTCATTGGCAAATGTTGTAAGCGAGATTAGCCTGCTTTTTACGGATGATGAACATATGGCACAAATCAATGCACAATGGCGCAACAAAAACAAATCTACTAATGTATTATCCTTTCCTGCTTTTCCACTTAAAGCTGGAAATCGACCTGGTCCCATACTCGGTGATATTATTATTGCCCGAGAAACTGTTGTTTTCGAAGCAGAGAAAGAAGGAAAAACATTTCAAGACCATTTAACACATATGATTGTTCATGGTATCTTGCATCTGCTTGGTTATGACCATGAAACTGATGATGAAGCATATAAAATGGAAAAGCTCGAAAGAGAAATTCTTCAAAAGCTTTCCATAAAAGATCCTTACGCATAATTGTCTATCAATGATAAAATTTAACTTTTAAAATCAATATTACCAGCATACCATTTAAAGCCTCTTATTTATCTATTATAAAAAAGAAAGTCTAAAAGATTTCAAAACCATGGCAAACAAAATAAATGCACAAAATAATAGTCAAGCATCTTCTAATAATGAAAAAGACCCCTCTCAACAGACGAATCATACAGAGAAATATTCCCTGATGAATCATTTATTTTCATTCTTACGGGGTCGTAATTGTGCATCTACGTCACTGCGCGATGATCTTACCGTTGCACTCACGACTAACAATGAAAAAGATACCGCCCTCTTCTCACCTGAAGAACGTACTATGCTGCATAACATTTTACGCTTACGTGAAGCACGCGTGGATGATGTTATGATACCTCGTTCTGAAATCGAAGCATTAGAAATAAACACCTCTCTTGGAGAAACTCTTAAATGTTTTGCAAAAATTGGTCATTCTCGTATCCCCGTTTATGCTGAAACTTTAGATGATCCGCGCGGCATGATCCATATCCGCGATATTCTTAACTACATCACTCGCTTTATTATCAACCCAACAAAAACCGAACAAAAATCCGATTTGCTTCAATTAAACCATACAGACTTGCATACTCCAATTGGTGAATTGGATTTGATCCGAACAGTTCTCTTTGTTCCCAGTTCTATGCTTGCAAGCAAATTATTAACACGGATGCAAACTACACGAACTCAAATGGCTTTAGTTATTGATGAACATGGAGGAACAGATGGTCTCGTTTCAATGGAAGATATTGTTGAGTTAGTCGTTGGGGATATCGAAGATGAACATGATAATGTCGACAATGCTATCGTACGTGAACCAAATAATAAATGGCTCGTTGATGCAAGAACTGAACTAGAAGATGTGGAGAAAGCTCTTGGTCCTGATTTTATCGTAGGGGAATATGGTGATGAAGTTGATACTATTGGTGGTTTGATCGTCTCCATTCTTGATCGCATTCCTGCTAAAGGTGAAATTGTCGAAGCTGTACCTGGCTATAGATTTCGTATTTTAGAAGCTGATAAACGCCGGATTAAACGATTGCGCATTTTTCGCATTCCCAAAAATGAGAATCTTGAGAACAATGCCATCCCTAAAGAATAGTCCAGCATTTTTAAACAATTTCATCGTTTTTTTGTTCTCTGTTACAGGCTGGAAGCGCCAAGCATGGATATTTCTGTGTGGTGCTCTTACTTCTTTTGCACTTCCACCCTTTTATTTAACACCTCTTTGCTTTTTAACTTTCCCTCTCTTTATTGTTTTACTTGACTCAATACGGGCCACCAAAAACAATAAAAAACATTTTTTTACTTACGCTTTAAGCTGTGGAACCTTTGGTTTTAGTTATTTTATTTGCGGCCTTTGGTGGCTATGCAATGCTTTGTTAACAGATCCAGATTCTTTTGGTTGGGCAGTCCCATTAGCCATTTTATTCCCTCCACTCTACCTTTCTCTTTATTGGTTTTTTTCTGGTTTCATTGTCGGTTTATTATGGACAAAAGGAATAGCACGCTTTTTTGTTTTAGCCTTTGCATTAGGATTATCCGAGTGGTTGCGTGCGTTTTTATTCACAGGATTTCCATGGAATTCTCTTGGCTATACAGCCATGCCAACCCCAATGTTCATGCAATCTGATGCAATCGTAGGACTTTACGGAATGAATATTCTTGCTGTCTTAGCCTACAGTTTGCCAACTGTTTTATTAACGGATGAAAAAAAGAAAGTGGCACTTTCTCTTTGTTTATCACTTATATTCATTCACTGTGGTTTTGGGTTTTATCGTCTTCATACTATAGAAAACACAACTGAAGATCAAAAAAGTGCTTATTGGGTGCGCATTGTTCAACCGTCCATCCAACAAAATATAAAATTGCGTGATAATACACGAGAATCTATGTTGGAAGCGCATATGAAGCTAAGTGCAACGCCAACAACCGATCAAAATTCAGAACCCGATTTTATCGTATGGCCTGAAGCTTCCGTTCCTTACCTTCTCTATGATAACTCATCTATCACAATGCGCATTGCCTCTCTTTTAAAACCTAAACAATGGGCTATTGTTGGAGCAATACGCGCCAGCAATGATCTACCTCATTCCCAAACACAATATTTTAATACAATTGCAGTCATTAATGCTCAAGGTAATATTTTAAATACTTCCGATAAACTTCATTTGGTTCCTTTTGGTGAGTATCTTCCTTATCAGAATTTATTGAAAAAAATTGGATTGCGTACCCTTGCTGATAATATTGGTGGATATAGTGCTGCAAGTGTGCGCAAAATTGTTACAATGCCAAACGGATTTTCTTATCTACCCTTAATTTGTTATGAAGCAATATTTCCCCATGAAATGACTTTTAAAGGCTCCCCACCTCAAGCAATTATTAATATTACAAATGATGCATGGTTTGGTGTAACACCTGGACCCTATCAACATCTTCAACAAGCACAGCTTCGTGCCGTTGAACTGGGAATCCCCCTCATACGGGCCGCCAATAATGGCATATCAGCTGTTATTGATTCTTATGGACGAATCGTTGTAGCTCTTCGACAAAATGCTGTAGGCATTATTGATTCACAAGTTCCATCATCCATTACCCCTATAGGAAGCAATGAATACAGAACTTTCTCTACTTTTATCTTATTCATCCTTATGCTATTGTGTCGTATTGGTTTTGGTTTTACAAAACAGCTTAAATGATTCAAGTGCCCTTTGTACGGTATTGTGTTGTGTGTACCAGTGATATTGGGAAAAAATATTACATATTGTTTTAATTATATGATAAATCAACTGCGCATAAATATGATGTTGGTTTAGAAGAAAAATGCTGGAAATAAAGAGTTGCATTATGACCGAAACTAGAAAAAAACCTGACCCTATAGATATCTATGTTGGAACTCGTATCCGTTTACGTCGTAATATTTTAGGACTCACTCAAGAGAAACTAGGTGAAAAATTAGGAATTACTTTTCAGCAAATCCAAAAATATGAAAAAGGAACAAACCGTATTGGTGCCAGCCGTCTTCAAGCGATAGCGGAAATTATGGATGTTCCTGTTTCTTACTTTTTTGATAAAGGTATTACCTCCCAACAAGTAGAGGGGTTTGCTGAAAGTGAACACAATTTTATAGACTTTTGTTCTAGCAGCGAAGGGATTCAGCTCATGCGCGCTTTTACAAATATATCTGATGCTAAAGTGCGTCGAAAAATTATTGACTTGGCAAAAGCACTTTCTGAGGAAGATTTGACAAATAAGTTATAAATTAAAATTATATCTTTTCTCTTTTATTCATATACATTTGCATTGACTATTTGCTGTAGAATTAGCAAATGGTGACGACTTTAGTAAGCAATTGATTAAATCGTTGGTTTTCTTTTTTGAAGGAGTTCCTATGCCGCATCAAGATTATCTTTTTACGAGCGAATCGGTATCGGAAGGACATCCTGATAAAATTTGTGATCGTATTTCCGATGAAATCGTTGATATGATCTATAAAGAAGCTGAAAAGACTGGTACTGATCCATGGTTAGTACGCGTTGCCTGTGAAACTCTCGTCAGTGTCAACCGTGTTGTTATCGCTGGTGAAGTACGTGTTCCCGATACGCTATTAAAAAAAGATAAAAATAAAGAATTCATCTATGATGAAACTAGCTTTCCACTCATTAATCCTACACGTTTTCGTACAGCAGCGCGCCGTGCTATTCGTACCATTGGCTATGAACAAGCAGGCTTCCATTGGAAAACTGTTAAAATTGATGTTCTTTTGCGCCCACAATCAGCTGATATAGCAAGAGGGGTTGATAATGCTACGGATCGGCATGGTGAAGAAGGAGCGGGTGATCAAGGTATCATGTTTGGATATGCTTGCCGTGAAACACCTGATCTCATGCCTGCGCCAATTTATTATGCGCATAAAATTCTCAAACTTCTTGCCGCAGCTCGTCATAAAGGAGAGGGAGAAACTGGAAAATTAGGACCAGATGCTAAAAGCCAAATAACCATACGTTATAAAAATGGAAAACCGATAGAGGTCACATCCATTGTTCTTTCAACGCAGCACCTTGATGAAAGCTGGGATTCCAATAAAGTACGTACAGTGGTTGAACCTTACATTCGCCAAGCTTTACATGACATTCCCATTGCAGCTCAATGTAGTTGGTATATTAACCCAACAGGAAAATTTGTCATTGGAGGCCCTCAAAGCGATGCCGGATTAACGGGACGCAAAATTATTGTGGATACTTACGGAGGTGCAGCACCCCATGGAGGCGGTGCTTTTTCAGGAAAAGATACAACAAAAGTTGATCGTTCTGCTGCCTATGCGGCACGCTATCTGGCTAAGAATATTGTTGCTGCTCATTTAGCAGAGAGATGCACCATTCAACTCTCCTATGCAATTGGTATTGCACAACCTTTATCTATTTATCTTAATCTTCATGGAACAGGAAAAGTCGATGAAAAGGTTATTGAAGAAGCCATCCGCAAAATAATGGACCTTTCACCTACCGGCATTCGAAAACATCTTGACCTCAATAAACCTATTTATGCGAAAACAGCTGCCTATGGTCACTTTGGTCGTAAACCAAAACACGATGGTTCGTTTTCATGGGAAAAAACTGATCTCGTGAAAACGCTTCAAACAATGATCCAAATCCCATGATTAAACATAATATACGTAAGAGTGAAGCATTTTTTGGACGCCGACAAGGAAAACAACTTCGAGACAGTCAGCTTACACGTATACAAATGCTTCTCCCCAGTTTGAATATTGATTTAAATGTCCCTCCTCCCTTAAACCTTACATCCTTATTTTCAAGCAAAGTAAGAGAAATTCGACTTGAAATCGGTTTTGGTGGAGGTGAACATTTACTTCATGAAATGGAATATTTTCCAAAAACCGGTTTTATCGGCGTCGAGCCCTTTATCAATGGCATGGCAAAAATATTATCGTCTCTTGAACAGCATCAAAACCATCAAAATCGTCTTCGCCTCTATAATGATGATGCTACACGCCTTCTTGATTGGCTCCCTGATAACTCGCTTGATGGAATAGACCTCTTCTATCCTGATCCTTGGCCGAAAAAGAAACACTGGAAACGACGCTTCATCAACATAAAAAATCTTAACCGTTTTGCTCGTGTTCTTAAAATAGGGAAATTTTTGCGCTTTGCTAGCGATATAGACAGTTATGTAAACTGGACTTTGTACCATTGTGCACAACATGATCACTTTGAATGGAAAGCAGAAAGCCCTCAAGACTGGAAACTCCCTTATCCACTATGGAGCGGAACCCGCTATGAAGCAAAAGCTTTACGCGAAGGACGAACGCCTGCCTATCTTACCTTTATCAAGAAATAAATGATCAAGCGCTTTTCTCATAAACAACTTGAAAAATTTTGAATTTAAGAGTATCAATAGTTAAATTCTTGGTCTTATGATGAAGAGTGGGCCGTTGGACCCGCTCTTTTTTAATATCATAAAACTGATGAAACCAACTTGGATAAAATGTATGAACGAAGCTGAAAAAATAAGCAATCTTGACGAACCGCGCCTATTTGAAGAAGATGGTATCGAAGCACAGGTTGCTGCTCTTGTCATACCACTACTTAAACCTTTAGGTTTTCGTTTGGTTCGTGTGAAACTTCTTGGTCAAAATGGTTTAACACTTCAAATTATGGTTGAACGTGCCGATGGTTCTATGACCATAGAAGATTGTGAAACTGTTAGTCGAACAGTTTCTCCCCTCCTTGATGTACAAAATGTTATTGAACGCAAATATCATTTAGAAATCTCATCACCTGGAATTGATCGTCCATTGGTAAGAAAATCTGATTTTTTTCATTGGCAAGGGCATCTTGCAAAAATTGAAACCAAAATAACAATTGATGGGCGCCGAAAATTTCGTGGGACACTTACAAATATCACGCAAGATGGATTTATTTTAAACACTGATAAAGCTGCTTATGGAGAAGCCATGTATACCCCTATTTCCTTTTGTGATATCATAAATGCGCATTTAGTGCTTACCGATGAGCTTATTCGCGATGCATTGAAACAAAATAAAGATTTAAGTCAACAATTCATTGCCGAAGAGAACGCTAACGACTCTATACAGACGCTCAATTTCAAAAAATAATATCACTGGGAAATACCCATCGTGTGGCACAAAGAAGGAGAAAATTGATGGCTACAAGCGCTAACAGGCTTGAGATTCTGCAAATTGCAGATGCTGTTGCACGTGAAAAGTCAATCGACCGTGAAATTGTCATTTCTGCGATGGCTGATGCTATTCAAAAAGCAGCACGTTCTCGTTATGGTCAAGAAACCAATATTCGTGCTGAAATCAATTCTAAAACAGGTGAAATTAAATTACAGCGCCTGCTTAAAATCGTTGATGTCGTTGAAGACTATACAACGGAAATTACTTTGTCTGATGCTCTCAAACGTCAAGCAGAAGCAAAAATTGGTGATTTTTTTGCTGATCTTTTACCTCCTATGGATTTTGGACGTATCGCAGCACAATCTGCTAAACAGGTTATTGTACAAAAAGTACGCGATGCAGAGCGCGATCAGCAATATGAAGAATTCAAAAATAAAGTTGGTGAAATTATTTCTGGTACAGTTAAGCGTGTGGAATATGGTAACGTCATCGTTGATCTAGGACGCGGTGAAGCTATTGTTCGCCGTGATGAATTAATTCCTCGTGAATCATTCCGCTATGGAGATCGCATTCGTGCTTTTGTCAATGATGTACACCGTGAAACGCGTGGTCCGCAAATTTTCCTTTCACGCACACATCCCCAATTTATGGTAAAACTTTTCACTATGGAAGTACCAGAAATTTATGATGGTATTATAGAAATCAAATCTGTTGCTCGTGATCCAGGTTCACGGGCTAAAATCGCCGTTGTTTCACGTGATGGTTCCATTGATCCTGTTGGAGCATGCGTTGGAATGCGAGGAAGTCGTGTACAAGCTGTTGTTGCTGAATTACAAGGCGAAAAAATTGATATTATTCCTTGGTCGCCTGATGCGGCAACATTTGTCGTTAATGCACTGCAACCTGCTGAAGTTTCTAAAATCATCCTTGATGAAGATGCTGAACGGATTGAAGTTATTGTGCCAGATGATCAACTTAGCCTTGCTATTGGACGACGTGGGCAAAATGTTCGCTTGGCTTCGCAACTAACAGGATGGAACATTGATATTTTAACGGAAAAGGAAGAATCTGAAAATCGTCAAAAAGAATTTACTGAACGGAGTAAATTGTTTATGGAAGCCTTAGAGGTTGACGAAATGATCGGACAGGTTATGGCATCAGAGGGTTTTTCTTCTATTGAAGAAATCGCCTATATTGATCTTGAAGAAATCGCTTCTATTGATGGTTTTGACCATGATACCGCCGCTGAAATCCAAAGTCGTGCCCGCGAATATCTTGATCATCAAGAAAAAGAACTTGATGAAAAACGCAAAAAGCTTGGAGTTTCTGACGAATTGCGAACACTTCCTGGAATGACAAGTGCTATGTTGGTTGCTGTAGGTGAAGATGGTGTAAAAACAATAGAAGACTTTGCTGGCTATGCCGTTGATGATTTAGCTGGTTGGAGAGAACGTAAAGAAGGTCAAACACAGAATTTTTCTGGTATTTTAACCCCTTTTGACATTACACGCGCAGATGCAGAAGCTATGGTTTTAGCCGCACGTGTACAAGCAGGCTGGATAGACCAAGCTGATCTTGTTACAGAAAGTCCTGTAGAAGATGAAAATTCTGCAGAAAATGAAAAAACAGATGATTTGGATGTGGATACACTTTAAATGAACGAACGGACTTGCATTGTGACCCGAAAAAATGCTTCAGCACAAACGCTGATCCGTTTTGTTATTGGTCCCAATAACCAAATTGTTCCTGATCTTAAAGCGAATTTACCAGGGCGTGGCGTTTGGATTTCTGCCCATCACGCTGTTATTGAGAAAGCAATCAAACAGAAAGCTTTTCATAGAAATTTTAAAACAGATGTTGAGGTTGCACCAAATCTTGTGCATATTGTTGATACGCTTTTACTAAAAGCCGCTCTTTCAAGCCTTTCCATGGCACGAAAAGCGGGAGCAATTGTTATGGGAGCAACAAAGGTTGACGCTGCTATCCGCTCTGGTAAAGTTATTCTTGTACTTCATGCTAAAGAAGCAACAGAAGATGGGAAACGAAAAATTGCACAGGCCATCCATTCAATACAACAACAAACAAATCGGACTATAAAAACCATATCTTTATTTACAAGTGATGAAATGCGAGTGGCTTTTGGCTCTAATCCTGTAATGCACGCGGCCTTACTGGACACAAAAGCTGCTGAAGGATTTCTCAAAACAACATGTAAATTGATCAGCTATCGTGACGACAAGCATAGTAAGTCTAGTGAGATGACGGCACAAGCCGTGAAGGAAGTACAATGAGTGAAAATAACAACGACAAAACAACCGTCAAGAAGACACTAACTCTCAAGAGGTCTGTCTTGGAAACGAGCACGGTTAAACAAAATTTTAGTCATGGCCGTACGAAGGCTGTCGTTGTCGAAACCAAACGGCGTAAAATTACGCGACCTGATGAAAAAGCTGAAACCCTACAGCCCATTACAAAGCCGCATGTGGCCCCCCAGCGTTCTAAACCGCGTTTTGAGGGGAAAAAGCCTCAAGAATCTGTGACCAAAAGCAATCTTTCATCAACTGAAATGGAAGCGAGACTTCGCGCGTTAGAAGAAGCACATATCCAAGAAAAAATAACGCGAGAACAAGCCGAAGAAGAAGCAAGACGCGCTAAAGAGCGTGAAGAAATTTTACAGCAAGAAATTAAAGAAAAAGAAATACATCTCCAACAAGAAGAAGAAATATTGCCAGTACAGACTCCACCTGTTCCCCCTCTCATTGAACAGACAGATATTCCTATTGCGCCTAAACACACAACCGTGGTTGAAAAACGCAAAATAGATGACAATAAAGAGGAAGAACGGCATAGTCGACGTGCTAATCCTGCTAAGTCAGAAATACGTGTACCAAAAGTTGTCAAAGGAGCTGATGAGAGGAGACGCGGAAAGCTAACTCTGAATAGTGCACTGGATGAAGAAGGAAGCGCACGTGGGCGCTCAATGGCTGCAATGCGGCGTAGACAGGAAAAGTTTAAGCGTGCACAAAATCAAGAACCAAGAGAAAAAATTTCTCGCGAAGTTGTTCTTCCTGAAACGATTACCATTCAAGAGCTCGCACAACGTATGACTGAGCGTTCTGTTGATGTGATTAAATTCTTGATGAAACAAGGACAAATGATGAAACCTGGCGATGTTATTGATGCAGATGTTGCCGAACTCATCGCTGTTGAATTTGGCCATACTGTTAAACGTGTTTTAGAATCTGACGTAGAAGAAGGTATCTTTAATATAACAGATAATCCTCAAAACATGCAGCAGCGCGCCCCTGTTGTAACCATTATGGGCCATGTTGACCACGGAAAAACTTCGCTTTTGGATGCTATTCGTAAAGCAAATGTTGTTTCTGGCGAAGCAGGAGGTATTACGCAGCATATTGGTGCCTATCAAGTAGAACAAAATGGTCAAAAAATTACCTTTATTGATACACCAGGTCATGCTGCATTTACCGCTATGCGTGCACGCGGAGCTCGTGTTACTGATATTGCTGTTCTCGTTGTAGCCGCTGATGATAGTGTTATGCCTCAAACGATTGAATCAATCAATCATGCGAAAGCTGCTGGTGTACCTATCATTGTTGCTATCAACAAAATTGATAAACCAGCTGCGAATGCACAAAAAGTGCGTACAGAACTTCTACAACATGAAGTGTTTGTTGAAACTATGGGCGGAGAAACTTTGGACGTTGAAGTTTCTGCTAAAACTGGTCAAAATCTTGATAAACTTCTCGAAGCTATCCTTCTTCAAGCTGAAATGCTTGATCTGAAAGCAGATCCTCAACGAACTGCAGAGGGCGTTATCATTGAAGCCAAATTGGATCGCGGACGTGGGTCTGTTGCAACAGTTCTTGTTCAAAAAGGTACATTACACCCTTCTGATATTATAGTTGCTGGAAATGAATGGGGTCGTGTACGTGCTTTGATTGACGACCATGGCCGCCATGTCAAAGAGGCCGTTCCCTCTACACCAATTGAAATTTTAGGCATGCAAGGAACACCACAAGCCGGAGATCGTTTTGCTGTTGTCACACATGAAGCAAAAGCACGTGAAATTTCTGAATATCGGCAACGATTAGCACGTGATAAAGCTGTTGCGCGGCAAACTGGTTCGCGTGGTTCTCTTGAACAGATGATGACAAAATTGCAAACGACTGGTGTTAAGGAATTTTCTCTTATTATAAAAGGAGATGTGCAAGGATCAATTGAAGCAATCGCTTCAGCATTGGAAAAACTCGGAAATGACGAGGTTCGTGCGCGTATTGTACATTCTGGTGCTGGAGGAATTACCGAAAGTGATATTTCTCTTGCAGAAGCTTCTAACTCTGCTGTAATTGGCTTTAATGTTCGAGCTAATAAGCAGGCACGTGATTTTGCTAAAACACAAGGAATTGAAATTCGTTATTACAACATCATTTATGATCTTGTTGACGATATCAAGGCTGCTATGTCTGGATTACTCTCACCAGAACAGCGTGAAACTTTCCTTGGTAATGCTGAAATTCTAGAAGTCTTTAACATTACAAAAATTGGAAAAGTTGCAGGATGTCGTGTTACAGAAGGTAAAATAGAACGAGGAGCCGGTGTTCGCCTTATCCGCGATAATATCGTTATTCACGAAGGAAAGCTGAAAACACTCAAACGCTTTAAGGATGAAGTCAATGAAGTGCAAAGTGGTCAAGAATGTGGGATAGCCTTTGAAAATTATGAAGACATGCGTGCAGGAGACATCATTGAAACCTTCCGTATCGAACATATTAATCGCACATTATAAAATAATCCAATAACTTTACTCTGTTGTGAAATGAGAAAAGTTATTAGGTTTTATACACAATATCTCTTTTTCCTTATCTAAATGGTCAAAAAAGAGATCTTGTAGCAAGGATAAAACTTTGATGAAAAATGCAGGGACATCACAACGGCAACTTAGAGTAGCAGAGCAAGTACGTCATGCAATAGCGCATATATTACAGCGTGATATTTTGCTTGATGATATCTTAAAAGATATTGTTATTTCTGTCTCTGAAGTACGCATGTCACCAGATTTAAAAATTGCTACTTGCTTTGTATCACCTCTCAGCACTCTTAAAAATGCTTCTCATACCGATGTTGTTGATACCCTCAATAAACATAGTCGTTTTCTCCGTGGAGAAATCAGTCATGCGTTGCGACAAATGAAATATATGCCAGAACTGCGTTTCCGACTTGATAATAGTTTTGATAATTTTTCAAAAATTGATGCCCTCCTTCGCTCGCCTGAGGTTGCACGCGATCTTCACCATAGTGATACAGATGAGGATTAAAGATATGGCGCGGCAACACAAAAAAAAGGGGCGTCCTGTTTCTGGCTGGGTCATATTTGATAAACCAAAAGGAATGAAATCAACAGAAGCTGTCTCACAAATCAAATGGCTCTTTCATGCACAAAAGGCAGGACATGCGGGTACACTTGACCCTCTTGCTTCTGGTCTCCTTCCCATTGCATTGGGCGAAGCAACCAAAACCGTCCCTTACGTGATGCAAGGCAAAAAAACTTACCGTTTTCATATTGCTTGGGGGCAAGAGCGCTCAACAGATGATTTAGAAGGAGAAATAACGAAAACTTCTCTCATACGTCCAACACAAGAAGAAATACTTGCTCTTCTTCCTCAATATACGGGTATTATTTTGCAAACACCTCCACAATTTTCAGCAATCAAAATTGCTGGAAATCGTGCCTATGATTTAGCGCGTGAAGGGGAAGTTGTTGAAATTCCGCCCCGTGAAGTGGAAATAGAAACTTTCAAGTTATTAGAAATGCCTACTAAAGAGCATTCTGTCTTTGAAATAACCTGCGGAAAAGGAACTTATGTGCGCTCTTTAGCACGCGATATGGGACGTGATCTCGGTTGCTATGGGCATATTGCTGATTTAAGACGTATTGCCGTCACACCTTTTGATGAAAAAGATCTCATTACATGGGAGGAACTAAAAGCGGCCATTCCGCCAAATAAAAACACTACAGATGAGAATAATCGTTCTTTTGAAAAAAACTTCTCAACACTCGATGGGCTCTTAATTGACACAAGCGCCGCATTGGATTGCCTCCCTCACTATATCCTTAATGAAACTCAAGCACAGAGAATTATAAGAGGCCATTCTATCCTCTTGAATCATCACAAAGCAGCTCTTGATGAAGAGGAAATTTGTGTCCTCTATAAGGAACAACTTCTTGCTATTGGCACTCTCGACAAAGGTCTATTTAAACCAAAGCGGATTTTCACAATTTAATCGATTCTTTTCCCAACCACCTTTTGCGGAAAGATATTTTTCTCTATCAATTAAGAAAAATATGGTGCTTTTCATTGTCTATATTTACCGTATTCATATCAAAATTTAAGTCAGTGCTATAAGCTAACACCACCACACACTTTTTCCTCTTAATGTCGCAACAATCCTTGCATTTAAAGGATTCATAAAAGGCTTTTTATTTCTTTTTCAATCGTTTTTTACTCATACTTTAGTCCTCGTTTATAATGTACAAGCAAAGATATGGACTGATTTACTCTAAATAGATTTGAAACGAGAAAAGCTTAAGATTTTCAGAATCTATCACTCAACATGAAAAATGAAAAATAACCATTATAAATCAATTCATTAAATATTAAAACAGCAATTTTTTTATGATTACGCTAACAAATTGATCGAAATAATATTAATACATGTAATATTTACAAAAACTGTTTTAACCCTAAGGGAGATGATCAGAGGAAACTTTTAAAAGCATCTCATTGGCTTGAGGTATTGTTTGGCGTTCAATCATACGGTGCACTCTTATACCGTTAGGAGCACAATTTAAATGACGCAGACGCTTATTGACTTCTGCATCCGCTTTTGTGCGACGATGATTATGGCGTAAATAATCTACCCATGTTGGCATATGATAAGCCTCTGTCCAATATTCAGGTCTTTCAAGATCTCGTAAAAGGACCCACTGACGCGCACCATCACGTAATCGAATATGGCGTCGACGCGTCATCACTTTGAGAAACTCTTCGAGTTCATTTTCATGAATTTGGTAATCGATCATTATCATGATCGGGCCACTTCTTGCTTTGAGGTCGAGTAATAGTTCCGGCTCTCTAAAATGATCAAGAGGATTTAAATCTATCTGAGGAATTTCTTGAATTCTAAATTTTACCCCCGCAAGAGCACCAAAAATCAAGAATAGAGAACAAACGCTCAAAGCAATTGTTGGAGAATAACCATCAGCCAAAACTCCCCAGATTGCACTTCCAATAGCCATCCCCCCATAAGATGCCGTTTGATAAAGTGCTAAAGAACGTGCAACAACCCAGCGTGGTGTAGAGAGTTGTACAGATGTATTAAACAATGATAAGGCCAAAACCCAACATAACCCTGCAGGAAATAAAGCAATATGGCTTATAATCAGTGAACGGCTTATTCCCAATAAAAAGCAAGAAAAGGCAAAACCAATAAATGCACTTGCAATAATTGTTTCTGAACGAAAATGATGCCGTACAACTGCATTAATAATACCTGCTGTCATGGCTCCTAACCCAAAACAACCGAGCAATGTACCATAAAGAAGGGCACTTCCTCCAAGAACTTTGTGCGCAACAATTGGCAAAAGTGCTAAAATAGAAATTGCTCCTATACCAAAAAGGAACGCTCGAACCATAATACTCAGCAGATTAGGTGACATCGCAACATAACGCAAACCATCTGAGACAGCTCCTAACAGCCTTTCTCGTGGCAATGAGTTGTTTTCATAATTCGACTTCCAGAAAAACAACGCACCAATAAGAGGAATATAGCTTATAGCATTAAACAAAAAAGCAGCAGATGCCCCCAAAGTTGCAATGATGGCACCACCAATAGCAGGACCAACACTCCGCATCAAATTAAAGCCGACACTATTCAAACTAACAGCAGCAGGAATATTTTCCCTGCTCACAATATCTCCTATCGTTGCTTGCCAAGAAGGATTATAAAAAGCTGTACCACATCCAATCAAAAACGTAAAACATAACAAAAGCCAAGGTGTTAGAAATCCCATATAGGCTAAAACAGATAAACTCATCGATATGACCATCATCATAATCTGCGCACACAACATAATTTGACGCCGATTAAAATTATCAGCTAATGCCCCTGCCATCAAAGAAAACATAACAAGTGGTAATGTTGTGGCACTTTGAACTAGCCCAACCATGGAATGCGAAGAACTAATCAACGCCATTAACCACCCTGCTCCAACAGCCTGTATCAGCCCCCCCAAATTAGAAATAAGAGTAGATGACCATAAATTTCGAAATACCGAATTACGAAAAAGTTTTAATGTTGAAATGCTCTGCATCTTTTCCCTCCAAATCGGTATTTATCACTTTTGTTACCACATACACGCTCATAATCTTTGTATCAAAAGGATGCATAATTCTTTAAAAAACTTCTCATAAAACTCTATTTAAATCAATATTTCAAAACAAAAGCTTTTATTTAAAGAAAGACTTCAAAATGCTGTCAAGGACTAGTATTTTAACCTTCTTTCCTATATAAGAACGAAAATGGGTAAGAGTCTTCGACTTTTCCTGTTTTCTCACAGACCCTTGCTGAACGACATCTCGGCTATGGGTGGCTTTATGTTTCTTCGTTTTTGGAAAGGATAATACGATGTCGATTACAGCTGAACGTAAAAAAGCTCTTGTCGCAGAATACGCAAACAAAGTTGGTGATACAGGATCACCAGAAGTGCAAATTGCTGTACTTTCTGAACGTATTTCTAATTTAACAAACCACTTTAAATCTCACAAAAAAGATAATCATTCTCGTCGTGGTCTTTTGAAGATGGTATCTCAACGTCGGCGTCTTCTTGATTATCTTAAAGGAGTTGACCAAAATCGTTATCAGACACTTATAAAGAAATTAGGTTTGCGTCGCTAAAAGAAAAATGGAAGTGGTATTTAAAAAACACCCATTTTTTCAACGTGTTGCTTTTAATTAAAAATTTTAAAAACTGATAAGTTATTATGGGATAGAACTGCTCATCGTTTCGCATTTAAGCAGTTTACTTCTCTTTTCTTGCAACAAAGATAAAAAGTATGTTGTCCACCCCAGATCTTGGAAGTATGCTACGCAAAACCAGAATGTGAGCAATCAAAGATTTAAACACTGGTCATTAAGGATAAAAAATGTTCAAAACGCACAAGATAGAAATTGAATGGGCCGGGCGTCCGCTCACCCTTGAAACAGGGAAAATAGCGCGTCAAGCTGATGGTGCAGTGATTGCTACCTATGGAGAAACGATTGTCTTAGCTACCGTTGTATCGGCCAAAATCCCAAAACCAGACCAGGACTTTTTTCCACTCACCGTTAATTATCAAGAAAAATCCTATGCTGTTGGTCGAATACCTGGGGGCTATTTAAAACGTGAAAGTCGACCAAGTGAAAATGAAACTTTGGTTTCACGTTTGATTGATCGCCCAATTCGTCCCCTTTTCGTTGAGGGATATAAAAATGATACACAAGTTATTGTTTCCGTTATACAGCATGATCTCGAAAACAATCCCGATATCCTTGCGATGATTGCATCTTCTGCCGCATTGACCCTGTCAGGTGTTCCTTTCATGGGGCCTATAGCCGGTGCCCGCGTTGGCTATTGTAATGGACAATATATTCTTAATCCTCATATCGATGAAATGCCTGAATCAAAACTTGATCTTGTTGTTGCTGGAACAGAAAGTGCTGTTTTGATGGTTGAATCAGAAGCACAAGAATTACCGGAAGATATCATGTTGGGGGCCGTAATGTTTGGTCACAAAGGCCTTCAACCTGTCCTTGATGCCATTATAAAGCTTGCTGAAGTTGCTGCAAAAGATCCTCGTGATTTTGTTCCTGAAGATCTTTCTGAGCTTGAAAAAGCGATGCAGAAAATGGCAGAACAGGATATACGAAAGGCTTACACAATTACTGATAAGCAAGAACGTTATGCTGCAATTGATGCACTAAAGACAGAAATCCTCAATAAATTTATGCCAGAACCAGAAAAAGACTGTCAATTTAGTGCAGATCAAATTGCAACCGTATTTAAACAGTTGCAAGCAAAAATTGTTCGCGGAAACATTCTTGATACCCAAAAGCGGATTGATGGACGCAATCTTTCTACCGTACGCCCTATCCAATCAGAAGTAAGTATTTTACCCCGCACACATGGATCAGCACTCTTTACCCGCGGAGAAACACAAGCGATTGTCGTTGCAACATTGGGAACTGGTGAAGATGAACAATATGTTGATTCTTTGACAGGAATGTATAAGGAAACATTCCTTCTCCATTACAATTTTCCACCATTTTCAGTGGGTGAAACGGGACGCCTTGGTTCTCCAGGTCGTCGTGAAATTGGACATGGCAAATTGGCATGGCGGGCAATTCACCCCATGTTACCAACGAAAGAATCTTTTCCTTATACCATTCGTGCTGTCTCAGAAATCACTGAATCCAATGGCTCTTCTTCTATGGCAACGGTTTGTGGAACCTCACTTGCTCTTATGGATGCTGGTGTTCCTCTAGCACGCCCTGTTGCTGGTATTGCTATGGGCTTGATTAAAGAAGGAGAACGCTTTGCTGTTCTTTCTGATATTTTAGGGGATGAAGATCATCTTGGAGATATGGATTTTAAAGTCGCAGGAACAGAAAATGGTATTACTGCCTTGCAAATGGATATCAAAATTGATGGTATTACCGAAGAGATTATGAAAATCGCGCTTGAACAAGCCAAAGGTGGACGAATCCATATCCTTAATGAGATGGCGAAAGCTTTAACCAGTGCACGTGCTGAGCTGAGTGAATTTTCTCCACGAATCGAAGTTATGAATATTTCTGTCGATAAAATCCGTGATGTTATCGGCTCTGGTGGTAAAGTTATTCGGGAAATCGTGGAACAAACTGGAGCAAAAATTAATATTGAAGATGATGGTACCATTAAAATTGCTTCTGCTGATGCTAAAACCATTGAAGCAGCAAAACGTTGGATCCATTCTATTGTCGATGAGCCTGAAGTTGGTGCTATCTACCAAGGAACAGTTGTAAAAACTGCAGAATTTGGTGCATTTATAAACTTCTTTGGTTCTCGTGATGGACTCGTTCATATCTCTCAGCTTGCATCAGAACGCGTCACCAAAACAACAGATATTGTAAAAGAAGGTGACAAAGTTTGGGTTAAATTAATGGGCTTTGATGAGCGTGGAAAAGTTCGGTTATCAATGAAGGTCGTTGATCAAACAACCGGAAAGGAAATCACCGGTGATAAAGCGATGAATGAAGAAAAGTGCGTGGATGAAAAAAAACAACCTGAAAATAAGCGCCGCCGTAAGAAAGAAGAGTAAGTTTTTCCTCTTATCGTATCATGAAATGCCATCCCAACATTGGAGTGGCATTTTTCTTTGAAAGAGTCATATGTGTTATTATTTTTGCCTTTTGAAAATCATGAACTCCCGTATCCTGATCCAAACCAGTGTTGGCTAAGTTTTGGTTTAACAGAAATCCCAGCTCCAGAATGGGCACAAAATTTAAAAGTTATTACGCCTTGGCGACCAGATTTTTTAAAATTTGTCGATACTCAATTTCACTGCTCTCCTCAAATAGATAAAACTTTCAGCTATGATGGTGCATTTTTACATTTGAGCAAATATCGTGGTTTGAACCAAAATTGTTTTCTTGATTTATTAGAGTGCGTTAAACCCAATGGATGGATTGTAATCAGTGGGGATAAAATTGCTGGTGCTGCTTCAATGATAAAATGGGTCAAAACAATTGTTCCCATCACCAATAAATTGTCTAAAAATCATGGTCTTGTATTTTGGTTGCAAGTTCCTCAACAAATTGAGAGACATAACATTGCGCAATTGCGCTCACCACCGCTCACTTTTGGTAAATTTCAAACCACTTCTGGTATGTTCTCACACGGACGTATTGATCCAGGATCTGCTGCGCTTGCTTCTTATATGCTCAAAATTATTTCTGGAAAAACGGCTGATTTTGGTGCTGGATGGGGTTATCTTTCTCACGTTGCGCTTGAAAGAAGTGAAAAACTCACCGCTCTCGACCTTTATGAAGCAGACTACAATGCTTTGAGAGCAGCAAAACAGCACCTTAAATCCATAACAGCTCCTTTTCCAATTCATTTTTATTGGCATGACCTTGTACATGAACCTATCACAAATCTATATGACACAATCATTTCAAATCCACCGTTTCACACACAACAAACAACAGATGTTTCATTAGGAAAAAATTTTATTATAAATGCTGCAAAGTGCTTAAAGCCAAGCGGCAGTCTGCTTTTTGTTGCAAACCGCCACCTGCCTTATGAAACATTATTAAAAAATATTTTCCGCACAGTGTTGATACATGAACAAGCCCATGGTTTCAAAATTATCGAAGCACGCAGATAAACAGAACAAGCAATAACTTTCAAAGAATAAAACGTGAAAGATCGATATCAGCAGCAAGCTCGCCAATAGATTTTCTCACATAAGCAGCATCAATTTTAAACGATGTTCCAGCTTTATCAGGTGCAGTGAAAGAAATCTCATCCAAAACGCGCTCCATCACTGTTTGCAAACGACGTGCCCCTATATTTTCAATCCTTGCATTTAAATCTACAGCAATATCTGCTAAAGCATCAATTGCATCATCGGTAATTTCCAAATGAACCTCTTCTGTTGCCATAAGAGCAATATATTGTTTAATCAAACTAGCTTCTGGTTCCGTTAGAATGCGCCGTAAATCTTCCCTTGTTAAAGGGTTCAGCTCCACACGGATGGGCAAACGTCCTTGAAGTTCCGGTAATAAATCAGATGGCTTGGAAACATGAAATGCACCTGAGGCAATAAAAAGAATATGATCTGTTTTGATTTGCCCATATTTTGTAGCAATTGTTGTTCCTTCAACCAAAGGCAAAAGATCCCGTTGAACGCCCTCACGCGAAACCGCAACACTTGCTCCACCATCCCTAGTTGCAATTTTATCAATCTCGTCGATAAAAACAATACCGTCATTTTCAGCAACACGAAGCGCCTCTTGAATAATTTGCTCCTGATCAAGGAGTTTTTCAGATTCATCATCAATGAGCGGTTTAAAAGAATCCTTTACTGTCGTCTTACGGACTTTTGTACGACTGCCCATTTTGCCCAAAATATCTGATAAATTCATAATACCCATTTGTGCCCCAGGCATACCAGGAATATCAAAGGTTGAAGCACTATTGCTATTATTATCGGCGACTTCAATTTCAATCTCTTTCTCATCCAATTCACCTTCACGCAATTTTTTACGAAAACTATCACGGGTAGCAGGACTTGCTGTTTTACCAACAAGGGCGTCTAAAACCCGCTCTTCAGCATTCACGTGAGCCTTTTCTTTTATTTCATCCCGTTTCTTTTCACGCACAAGAGAAATGGCAATTTCAACAAGATCTCGAATAATTTGCTCAACATCACGTCCCACATAACCAACTTCAGTAAATTTCGTCGCTTCTACTTTCACAAAAGGTGCTCCAGAAAGTTTTGCTAATCGACGTGCGATTCCTGTTTTACCAACACCTGTTGGCCCTATCATTAAAATATTTTTTGGCATAACTTCTTCACGCATCGGCTCATCAAGCTGTTGCCTACGCCACCGATTGCGCAATGCAATAGCTACAGAGCGTTTGGCATCATTTTGGCCAATAATAAAACGATCAAGTTCAGAAACAGTCTCACGAGGGGAAAATACAACACACATTTAAATAGCTTTCTCTAAAGAAGATAATTCTGCATCCAATGTTTCAATCGTAAAATGATCATTGGTGTAAACACAAATTTTAGCGGCAATAGCCATAGCTTTACGAGCAATAGTTTCTGCATCTAAATCCAAATCCATGAGTGCACGCGCTGCTGAAAGAGCAAAATTTCCTCCAGAGCCAATTGCCATAACCCCATCTTCTGGTTCTAAGACATCACCAAGCCCTGTTAGAGCCAAAGTTACTTTCTTATCAGCCACGAGCATCATTGCTTCGAGACGACGCAAATAGCGATCTGTTCTCCAATCTTTTGCAAGTTCCACACAAGCACGCATAAGCTGATCAGGATATTGTTCAAGCTTTGTTTCCAATCTCTCCAGTAATGTAAAAGCATCTGCCGTAGCACCAGCAAAACCAGCAATAACCACTCCGTTCTTTCCAAGACGACGCACTTTACGTGCATTGCCTTTCATAATTGTCTGTCCAAGAGAGACCTGACCATCCCCGGCCATCACGACTTGTCCACCTTTTCGTACCGTAATAATTGTTGTACCATACATTATGTCTGGCTTATGTTCTGTCATAAGGAAACTCCTTAATATTAACTTTACTTTTTAATATTGATTTCTTTTCATACAATGTAAAACTCAATTACTATTGTCCTATTTAAGAACATATACAGCAAAACACAATGATTCAGCATAACTCAATTTGTTGAAAATTGGAAAAATGATATCATTGTTGTCAATGTAAATTACTGCTAAATAGCTTTATATAAACAGTTTGTGCTTTTTAGAGGAAAATTATGAAAAAAATAGCCATAGGGACCTTAGGTGGAACAATTGCAATGACTGCTGATAGTTTTGGTCACATGCAACCGACTTTAACTTCAGATAACCTCATAAAAAGTGTTCCTGATTTAAATAACGTTGCTGATATTCATGCACAAACATTAATGCAAATACCAAGTGGATCTTTATCGTTTCAAATGTTTTTTGAAATAATTAAGTGGGCAAAACAACAAATAAACGCTGGTGCAGAAGGTATTGTTTTAACACAAGGGACTGATACTCTGGAAGAAACAGCTTTTTTTCTTTCTCTTTATTGGAAGGAAGCCGAACCACTCATCATAACCGGCGCTATGCGCATGCCTCATGAAGCAGGCGCCGATGGCCCCGCAAACATTTTAGCAGCCACTCGTGTCGCAGCAGCCACACAAAGTCGTAACAGGGGCGTTCTCGTTGTCATAAATGATGCAATTCATTCACCTTATTGGCTCTATAAAAGCCATACCGTCAAAGTCGAAACATTTCAATCAGGTCTTGCAGGTGTTTTAGGAACTATTTTAGAGGGAAAACTTATTTATTTCAATGATCGAAAATTTTTTCCGACAACGTTTGATCTTCCCCAAAACCATGACCATCAAATTGCACTGCTCTATTCCTCTTTATCATCTGGTGCACAATTAATGAAACTATGCCTTGAAAGTGGGTATTATGCTGGAGTTGTTATTGCTGGTTTTGGTGCAGGACACTGTAGTTTTCAAGAAGCAGACCTTGTACAACAATATGCACAAAAAATACCAATCATTATTGCTAGTCGTTGTTGTAATGGCTCAACAACTCGTATAACTTATGGCTATAAAGGCTCCGAAATTGATATGATTGCTTCTGGTGCTCTCATGTCTGGTTATTTATCAGCCGTAAAAGCGCGTCTACTTTTATGGGCTTTTTTGGCGCAAGGGCACTCATTAGCACAAATCCGTGCAAACTGGAATGACTGGACTATAAGTTAATGAAAAATGATCTATTATCTTAAAAGAAGAGAGCATGCAAAACAAAATTTATATGAAAATAAAGCCGCTCATCTGTCTACTCTTAATCAATTGCTGCTGCAAAAAAATCTCGACAAATACAAATGATTGATACGACTATACAAAAAATTAATCAGAAAGATAATCTGGTCAAATCCGTTTCTGACCGATATTCACCCTATCGTGTTTTTACTGCACAAGAATGGTCAGAGTTTCGTGAAGACACACCTCTTACTTTGACTTTTGATGAAATTAAGCGTTTACGCTCTATTGATGATCCTATCGATCTTAAAGAAGTCCAACGCATTTATCTTTCTTTATCGCGTCTGTTATCATGCCATGTTGAAGCAGTACAGGAACTTTTTCACAAACGTCAGCAGTTTCTCCATCAAGAAGAGAGTAGAAAAACGCCCTTTATTATTGGAATTGCTGGTTCTGTAGCTGTAGGAAAATCAACCACGGCTCGCATTCTTCAAGAACTGTTGAAACGTTGGACATCTAGTCTTAAAGTTGATCTAATCACAACGGATGGTTTTCTCTATCCTAACGCAATCTTACAGCAAAAAAATCGTATGAATCGTAAAGGATTTCCTGATTCCTATGACATTAAAAAACTGCTGTGCTTTCTTTCGGCTATAAAAGCAGGTATCGGAAATGTTCGTGCCCCACTTTACTCACATATGACCTATGATGTTCTAGAAAATCAGACAATTACCATTGATCGTCCTGATATTTTAATTGTTGAAGGTATTAATGTATTACAAGTCAGTGATCTTCCTAAAGATGGAAAAGCTATTCCTTTCGTATCAGATTTTTTTGATTTTTCAATCTATGTCGATGCCGAAACAGAAGTCATTCGTCACTGGTATTTGGAGCGCTTTAAACGTTTGCGTAAAACAACTTTTCAAAATCCTGAATCCTATTTTCATCGTTATGCCCACCTCAATGAAAAAGAAGCCTCAAAAATCGCTGAGGATCTTTGGCAAACGATTAATTTAAAAAATTTACAGGAAAATATATTGCCAACACGACCACGGTCCAATCTCATTCTACGAAAGGGAAAAAATCATTTGGTCGAATATGTCGCACTTAGACGACTATAAGGATCTCATAACTATGCACCACCACATTCATTTTACCTCAACGCGTATCGATAACAGTTGCCCTATCATATTGGTAAACCAAAGAACTCTTGCCAACTTATCACTTGATGCGTCAACAACAGCATGGATAAAAGTTAATGACTTTACTGGTAAAGCAGGACAAATACTCTTTATTCCTCACGAAACGGGGCATTTAAAAAAAGTTTTATTTGGAATTGGCAATGGTAACGATCCTTTTATCACAGGACTGCTTGCTCAAAAGCTTCCTGCTGGTCAATGGCATTTAGAAGGTACAACCTCTGATGAAATAAATACCTATCTTGGATTGGCATTTGGTAGCTATCAATTTAATCGCTATCGTCAAAATTCTTCTTTCAAATCATTATCTATCCATGTCAATGAGGCGATTGATCTCAATGAGCTCCAACGAATTTATGAAGCTGTCTTTTTCGTCCGTGATCTCATTAATATTCCAGCCAATGATATGAACCCTGATACTCTCGAAAAAGAAGCTCGAAAACTAGGAAAAACCTACGGTGCTCATATCAAAAGTATTTGTGGAGACGATCTCTTAATCCATAACTTTCCGATGATTCATGCTGTAGGACGAGCAGGCAGCACTGCACCACGACTGATTGAGTTACTCTGGGGGCAAGAACATCATCCTAAAATAACGTTGGTGGGCAAAGGCGTAACTTTTGATACTGGAGGTCTCGATATTAAATCAGCCAATAACATGTTACTTATGAAAAAAGATATGGGGGGTGGAGCAAACGTTTTGGGATTGGCTAAACTTATCATGGATGCAAAATTGCCTTTCCGTTTACGCGTTTTGATTCCAGCTGTAGAAAATGCAATTTCTGGGAATGCTTACCGACCAGGTGATATTCTCAAAAGTCGTAAAGGTTTAAGTGTTGAAGTAGGTAATACAGATGCTGAAGGGCGCCTTGTCCTTGCCGATGCACTCGCCTATGGTGATGAAGAAAGTCCACAATTCATGCTTTGTATGGCTACTTTAACAGGGGCAGCGCGTATAGCACTAGGACCAGATCTTCCCGCATTTTATTGTAATGATTCAATATGGGCACAACAAATTTCTGAATCTGCTCACGCTGTCTTTGATCCTCTTTGGCAAATGCCCCTTTGGAAACCTTACCAAGAGATGTTATCATCACCAATTGCTGATCTTAACAATGTAACTGGAAACAGCTTTGCTGGTTCTATAACAGCTGCTTTATTTCTTAATTCTTTTGTTGAAAAAGCTGAACATTTTGCGCATTTTGACCTTTATGGATGGGTTCCAAAAGAAAAACCAGGATACCCTATTGGTGGATCAGCACAAACTATTCGTGCCCTTTATAATATTTTTAAAAATGAATTTTGACACAAATATCCACAAAAATGGACAATTTTGCAGCTTAAAGAATAATTGGTCTTACACTGTGTTCTTAGTTTTGTTTGAGGATAAAAACCTTACCAATAGAGTTTTCATGAGTTTGTTTAAAGGTAAGAAGTAACAAAATGGAAAGCAAAAAGATGATCTCTAAAGACCCAAGACTTCATGCATTCAGAGATGATCTAGCAGATCAACGTCTTGAAACAGAAATTACAGCTCAACGCTTTGTTCAAGGTGAAAAAAGACGTGTTAATACAGCGGTCGCTGGACTTTTTAAAGAAAATAGTAAAAAAAGTGAAAGACAAACAGAATGCTTATTGGGAGAAGAACTTCTCATTTTTGAACAAGGGAAAACATTGTCGTGGGGACAATCACTCAAAGATGGTTATGTCGGTTATATTGATACAAAAGTTCTTTGTACATCAACCATAAAACAAACGCATGTGGTTTCAGTACCACGCACATTTAAATATTTACACGCTGACTTACGTGGACCAATAGTATCCCCATTATCTATGGGAAGCAAAGTCAGTGTTGTTGATGAAATTGAAGTCCGTGACACAATGTATTCTATTCTTGAAAATGGAACAGCAATCATTACGAGTCATCTCAACCCCATTGGACGCGTATATGAAGATTATGTCACAGTTGCAGAAACCTTTATCCGTACACCTTATCTTTGGGGTGGTGTCAGCGGTTTTGGAATTGATTGTTCGGGACTCATTCAGCTCTCTATGATGATGACCGATCAAATAGTTTTACGTGACACCGATATGCAGCAAGAAACTATAGGCAGTCCTCTTACAGATACTGATAAACTTCAACGAGGCGATTTAATTTTTTGGAAAGATCATGTTGCTATTATGGTTGATCACGCAAATATTATTCACGCAAATGGTTTTTCTATGGACGTTATGATTGAGCCCTTGGAAAAAGCAATTACGCGTATCGCTAAAAAAAATCAATATCCCATCGCAAAACGCCGTCCAATTCAAGAAACTTCATACATGCCTCCTATAAAAAATTAATTGAATGTTTTATTATTACAATATATTGATTTATAAGGATAATTATCCATCATTCACTCTGCGTCAAGCATTCTAAATATCGTAAGATTTTTTATTTCAAATCTGTTTTTATGTTGGATCAATCAAAGCCGCTTGTCTGTTCATCACAAGCGGAATTGATGTATAAGTAAAAATGATTACGAAAAGAAAAATATCCCTTCTGAATGCCCTCAAATGCCAAGAGCTATCGTAACTAACATTGGAACTAGCTTACTCCTTCATAAGCGTAAAGATAGTGGCGCTCAATAGATTTTATCTTATAAAGCTTTACCATTATACCATTCACGAGTGCCGGCACGAAATGGGCTTTGGAATATTGCGAGATGCCTCTTTTAAACAACCCCGCAAATATGCAACACAATGGCGTTCTATATTACGTAAGCGATATGCCCCTCTTAATCAAAAGCAACATTTTTTGAAATTTTTCCTATTATCGATATCTTATGAAATAAATACTCCTAATATCTCTCGGTGCCTCCAAGACAATCTCTCAATAATAATCGCGAAAAGTATAAATCCATTATCTACCACCATTTTTATGCTTATGAAGCGTGCAAAGGCATCATTATACACTTTGCCAATTCTCAATGTTGCGATAACCCTTGGCTATTGGAGAGTGTTCTTTCAGCACGTATTTTATTTCTTTCTTAAATAATTTTATCCACATGAATCTCCCCGCTTGGAACGTGCAAAAGAATGGTTTTGATTAATTTAACATAAAACAGACTTGAAATGAGAAAAATTTTTACGACTCTGGACTTCCCCATGCAACATAAAAAAATTATAAATTATCATTATAACTCAATATATTAATTTATATTTAAACAATATTTCCTTCTTATAACACATTAAAGAAGGTGATTTTTCAATACCTGAACCAATGGTTTATCAGCATCAGGCATAGGGTATTTATCAAGATCATTAATAAAAACCCATTCTAAATTTTGCCCTTCTCGTCCTTGCGCAACGCCCTCATAATGGTCACAAAGGTACAATGGCATTAAGAGATGAAATGTTTTATAGCTATGGCTCGCAAACGTTAAAGGGTGTAAATTATTTGGTTGAACATAAATACCAAGCTCTTCCTCTAGTTCACGAATTAATGATGCTTCCGGAGTTTCACCTTGCTCAACCTTGCCACCAGGGAACTCCCATAAACCAGCCAGTGATTTTCCTTCAGGACGCTGTGTAAGCAAAACACGATTATTCTGATCTAACAGTGCACATGCAATAACAAGAAGAATGGAACTTTTCATACACATATCACTCCCCAATAGGGAACATAAAGATAACTGACTTTTCTATCATATCCCCTCTGCTCCTAAAAGAGCTCACATACCCCATTTGCTCTGAAAAATAATAAACTGTTAAATATAAAGTGCATCCATTAACTTCTGTAATCGCTATTGATCATAACGTACTCTTTTGTTAAATCGCAAGACCAAACCGTCGCCGTACTCTTACCCAAACCGATATCAACACGAATCGTGATGTGCTTACCTTGCATATAAGTACCTATTGTCTCTTCACAATACTCAGGATCTCGTACGCCATTCACGGCCACACGATGCTCACCAAACCAAATCGTCAATAGATCACGATCGACTTCAACACCGGCCTTCCCAACTGCCATAACGACCCGCCCCCAATTCGCATCTTCACCGGCAATAGCCGTTTTTACGAGCGGTGAATTTGCAATTGATAAAGCAATAGTTTTAGCTGCATTATTTGTTGTAGCACCCACCACATTAACCTCAATTAAATGACGAGCACCTTCACCATCACAAACAACTTGTAGTGCAAGTTCATGCAGAAGTGCACTCAATTGTTTCACAAAAACCCCATAACGCGGATCAGATTTACTTGTAAGACATGGAACATGTTCTTTCCCTGTCGCAAACAACATAAGCGTATCTGAAGTTGAGGTATCGCTATCAACAGTAATTGAATTGAAAGAACCCTCAACTGCCTCTAATAACATGGATTGGAGTGCATCCGAAGAAATGGTAGCATCACTAACCACAAATGACAGCATTGTCGCCATATCGGGTGCAATCATACCAGCACCTTTTGCAATTCCATTAATGGTAACACGCTCTCCCCCACAGTCAAAAGTGCGCGTCGCAAGTTTTGGAAATGTGTCCGTTGTCATTATGGCTTTTGCAGCTTCCAACCAATTTCCCTCTTCTGCTGTCTCTGTCATACTTGGTAAAAGATTGACAATACCCGATGCATCCATTGGCTCACCAATAACACCCGTAGAAGCTATAAAAATTTCATCTTCTCTAACCTTTAAAGCGTTCGCTGCTGCACAAATAATTGCATCGGTTGTGTGCTTTCCTTTGCTTCCTGTAAAAGCATTTGCATTTCCAGAATTCACAACAACACCCCTTGCAACCCCATGAGGAAGCGATGCACGACAATGCTCTACAGGTGCAGATGGACATTTTGAACGAGTAAAAACACCGGCCACACTCACTGGCTTATCGAATATGATGAAAAGAAGATCTGTACGATCTTTATATTTAATCCCAGCTTCAGCTGTTGCTATCCGTACACCAGATAATGGAGAAAGCTCTTGGATCTTTTGAGGCGACAAAGGAGAGATTTTCAAAACCACAATATGCTTTCTATAAAAAAATGAAATGATTGCAGATCAATAACCTCTCATAGAAAACTGCTAGGCTTTTTGAACAAAACTAACCTAGCAAATTATCTATTAAAGAGGCTATCTACTTATTTTTCCTAGCTATTCCGTATCTTCTTCATCAGATGTTTCATCGGGAAGTAGCGTCCCATTTTGATGAAGCGATTCCATGATTTTTGTAACATTAGGATCAGGGTATTTCACATCTATCTTGCTACGCAAATCAACAATCAGTTCTTGATAGCGCTTTTTTATTAGCTGTGTCCGCAACATCTCTTTAACATCATCAAATGCAGGCGGTTGTTTTACACGACGATCTTCTAATTTAATAATATGCCAACCAAAAGGACTTTCAACGGGTTGTTTTGTGTATTCGCCAACTTTCAAACCAAATGCGGCATCTTCAAAAGGCTTGACCATTTGACCATGGCTAAAATAACCAAGATCACCCCCAACGGCAGCAGAACCATCTGTTGAACTTTTCTTTGCAATCTCTTCAAAATTTTCGCCTTTATTTAAATGCTTAATGATAGCTTCTGCTTCTTTTCTCGTTTTGACCAAAATATGACGCGCTTTAACCTCATCCTCTTTAGGTAAAGCAGCAACTTCTTGCTTATAAAGAGCTTCCAAATCAGTATCCGATATTTTATCAACAATCGCCTGTTTAAAATAAAGCTGTTGAAGAACATTGTCACGCATGACTGCCATACGTTTATCGTAAGCTTCTGTCTTATCAAGACCTTTGCTTCTTGCTGCTTTTGCGAGGGCCTGCATATCTAAATAAGCTTTTAGAACCATCATACGGCGTTGTTCATCAGGAAAACGTGCTAAATTAGGATTTATTTCAAGCGCTAAATCATCCAATTGGCCTGCTGTAATATTTTTCCCATCAATAACCGCCATAACATGAGAAGGAGAAACGGCTTTTTCAGAAGTTTTCTCTAAAGTCTTTAAATCACTCGACGATGAATTCAAACCTTCTTGAGCACTCACCCCTAAACTTGTACTTGCCAATAAAGTTGATGCTAAAAAAAGCGTGATAAAGTTAAATTTCATAAATATACTCCTTAAAAATGAAGGCAGGTTCAAGATTCCAATTTTCTTTACCATAACACTTTAATCTTTAAACATAGAGAAATAAATTAGTAATTTTATTTTAAAAAAGTATAAAATTATCCTTTTATCTCAGTTTCTCCAATCCTATCTAATGCAGATGAAAAACATGATAATAGAGAAAAATGACATATTGTATCTTAAATTACTTTGTATTGTATCAGTTAAATAGCATACTTAAAGTTGACATAAAGCGCTTAGCCTCTTATCTCTACTTTATAATTAGAGTGAAAAATTGCACACCAGCAAGTATAATGGTACCATCTGCATTTCATGATGTCACTAATGATATCAGATAATTTGAAGAAAATGTAGAGTATGGGGAGAGCGTATGAATTACCCAACAAGAGTGACAACAATTAAAAGAAAGGGCCAGAGATGGTCAGTTTAGGTGTTTTTGCCCGTAAGTTTTTTGGTTCAGCTCATGAGCGACATCTCAAAGCACTCCGCCAAAAAGTTGCACAAATTAATGCTTTGGAAGAACAATTCGTAAAATTAAGTGATGAGCAGCTTTACCAAAAAACAGATGCCTTTCGTAAACGTCTTAGTGAAGGTGAGGGTGTTGATTTACTCTTACCGGAAGCTTTCGCGACTGTTCGTGAAGCCGCAAAACGTGTTTATGACATGCGTCCTTTTGACGTACAACTTATTGGTGGAATGGTCCTTCACGACTGCGGCATAGCTGAAATGCGTACTGGTGAAGGTAAAACATTAATGGCAACTCTACCAATTTATCTCAATGCATTGGAAGGTAAAGGCGTTCATGTTGTGACAGTAAACGATTATCTCGCCAGTCGTGATGCTGAAACAATGGGGAAAATTTTTAGTTTTCTAGGGCTTACAACAGGCGTGATTCTTCATGATCTTGATAGTGATGCCCGCCGAGAAGCCTATGCATGCGACATCACCTATGCCACAAATAATGAACTAGGTTTTGATTATTTGCGTGATAATATGGCCTTCGATCATAGTCAAATGGTCCAACGTGGACATCATTACGCAATTGTTGATGAAGTTGATTCGATTCTTATTGATGAAGCCCGTACCCCCCTTATTATTTCTGGTCCTCTAGAAGATCGTACTGACTTCTATAACCTTATTGATACATTTATTCCTGCCTTAACTCCAGAGGACTATGAAATAGACGAAAAACAAAAAACAACGACCTTTACCGAAGTTGGTACTGAAAAAATTGAAAAAATGCTCGAACAAGCTGGGCATCTTAAAGGTGAGAGTCTTTATGACATAGAAAATGTCGCTATCGTTCATCATGTCAATAATGCTCTAAAAGCTCATAAACTCTTTGCTCGCGATAAAGATTATATTGTTCGCAATGATGAAATCGTTATTATTGACGAATTTACAGGGCGAATGATGCCTGGGCGGCGTTATTCTGAAGGACTTCATCAAGCGTTAGAAGCTAAAGAGCATGTTGCTATTCAACCAGAAAACCAGACACTTGCTTCCATCACTTTCCAAAATTACTTCCGTATGTATAGAAAATTATCTGGCATGACTGGAACTGCAACAACAGAAGCCGAAGAATTCAGAAATATTTATGGTCTTGATGTTGTCGAAGTCCCTACAAATTTGCCAATACAACGTATTGATGAAGATGATGAGATTTATCGAACAGCAGAAGAGAAATATCGGGCAATTGTGCATGATATCCGTCAAGCTCACGAAAAAGAACAGCCTATTCTTGTTGGAACAACCTCTATTGAAAAGTCAGAACAATTGGCAGAGCGTTTGCGAAAAGAAGGCATTACCGATTTTAGAGTCTTAAATGCTCGCTATCACGAACAAGAAGCATATATCATTGCGCAAGCAGGAGTTCCTAGAGCTCTCACCATTGCAACCAACATGGCAGGACGCGGTACGGATATACAGCTTGGTGGTAATGTTGAAATGCGCATCCGACAAGAGTTACAGGATATCCCAGAAGGTCCAGAGCGGACAGCTAAAATTGAAGAAATAAAAAAAGATGTTCAGAAGCTTAAAGAAAAAGCTTTAGCGGCTGGAGGGCTTTACGTTATCGCTACTGAACGTCATGAAAGCCGTCGTATTGATAACCAACTTCGTGGACGTTCTGGTCGCCAAGGCGATCCTGGTCGCTCAAAATTCTTTCTCTCTCTTCAAGATGATCTTATGCGTATCTTTGGCTCTAACCGTATGGATGGTATGCTGCAAAAACTTGGATTGAAAGAAAATGAAGCTATTATCCATCCATGGATTAATAAAGCCCTTGAAAAAGCACAAAAAAAGGTCGAAGCACGAAACTTTGAAATTCGTAAAAATCTGCTAAAATATGATGATGTCATGAATGATCAACGCAAGGTTATTTTTGAACAGCGTATGGAGGTCATGAACGCAGATGATTTATCAGAAATGATCCTTGAAATGCGCAATGAAGTCGTAGAGGATCTCGTAGAGGCTTATATTCCATCAGGGACATATTCTGAAAAATGGGATGCAAAAACTCTTGAAGAAGAGCTTCAACAACTCTTTAATCTTGAGCTTCCAGTGGAAGAATGGGCAAAAGAAGATGGAATTGCCGAGGAGCAAATTCTAGAGCGTGTATCAGATGCTGTTACAAAACTTGAAAATGAGCGTACTGAACGATATTCTCCAGAAGTTATGGCTTATTTTCACAAAGCAGTATTGCTCGAAACTATTGACACGTTATGGCGTGAACATCTGGTGAGTTTAGACCATTTGCGTTCTGTTGTTGGTTTTCGTGGTTATGCGCAGCGGGATCCGCTCAATGAATATAAGACAGAATCATTTGAACTCTTTCAAAGTATGTTGAAAAATTTGCGCCGAATTGTCACTTCTAAGCTTATGCGCTTTGAAATCATTCAACACCCCACAGAACCGGCCATGCCTGAGCAAACTGATGCTGCTTCTTCTGTCTTTAATGATCAAAGTCAAGAAAATGCTCCCACCTTATGGGCACGATCACAAGAAAATAGATTTGTTAATCCACAAGATCGTGACCCTAACGATATAACCACATGGGGAAAAGTTGGACGTAATGAGCGTTGTCCTTGCGGTTCAGAGAAAAAATACAAACACTGTCATGGAGCCTTTGTTTGAAAAGCAAACTATGCAAATGAATAAAAAGCGAAATTATGAGCAAGAATTGCGCACAGCTGGTTTAAGAGTAACACGTCAACGACGAGTTATTCTTGATATTTTGACTGATACAAATGATCATCCTAATGCATTTGAAATTTTTCAGCGTGCAAACAAAATAGATTCGAATATTTCACTCTCAACTGTTTATCGAACCATGAAAATATTAGAAGGAAATGGAACAATTCATCGCCATAGCTTTAGTGGTGGTCCATCTCGTTTTGAGCAAGCAGATGGGCAACATCATGATCATCTCATTGATATAGAAACAGGACAAGTTATCGAGTTTCATTCTGATGTTATTGAAAAGCTGCAAGAGGAAATTGCAAAATCTCTTGGCTATGATATTATTCATCACCGCCTTGAACTTTACGGAAAAAAAAACTCTTAAAAAAGTAATCATATATCATTAGATAAAATACCTTAGGCAAATCAAATTTTATAAAAATTTACCTTTAAAATATAATAGTTTTCATTGGCAAAAAAAAGAATTGCTTTATTACCCCTCTTTGTATGATGCTATACAGTAATTCATTGCCAATATTATAACAAAAAATCATTGCAACAAAATATTATAAAAATTGTATTATGAAAAATTAGGCCAATATTATCATGGTTTCTTTGCCACAAGATCGTATGAGACAGCTTGAAAAGCGCTTTGAAATAATTGAAAGCCAAATGACGACGAATCCAAATGCTGAAACATATGTCAAATTAGCTTCTGAATATGCAGAACTACAACCCGTTATTACCTCTATACGCGCATTAAATGCTCTTTACGAAGAGATTACAGAATTAGAAACGATTATTAACGATAAACAAACAGATATAGAGATGCGTAATCTTGCCCAGGAAGAGCTATCATCGTTATATAAAAAAGTAGAGCAATTTGAAAAAGAACTCCAGATTCTGCTTTTGCCTAAAGATGTTGCTGATGAAAAAAGCGCTATTATTGAAATTCGAGCAGGAACGGGTGGATCAGAAGCAGCACTTTTTTCCGGTGATCTTTTTCGCATGTATGAACGTTATGCCCATGCTCACCATTGGAAAGTAGAAGTTATTTCACTCAGTGAGGGGGAAGTTGGCGGATATAAAGAGATTATTGCTAGCATTTCAGGAAAAGGTGTTTTTTCTAAATTGAAATATGAATCAGGTGTCCATCGTGTGCAACGCATCCCTGAAACAGAGACAGGTGGACGTATCCATACATCTGCTGCTACCGTTGCTGTACTTCCAGAGGCTGAAGATATTGATATTGATATTCGTCCTGAAGATATTCGTATCGACACAATGCGTGCATCTGGAGCAGGAGGACAGCATGTTAATACAACGGATTCAGCTGTTCGTATCACGCATATTCCAACAGGAATTATGGTCGTACAAGCAGAAAAATCACAACATCAAAACCGAGCACGAGCCCTTCAAATTTTACGGGCACGCTTATTCGATATCGAACGACAAAAAGCGGAAAATGAACGTTCAGCTTCCCGTAAGAGCCAAGTTGGTTCTGGTGATCGTTCAGAACGCATTCGTACCTATAATTTTCCACAAGGACGCATCACGGATCACCGTATTAATCTGACCCTGTATAAGCTTGATCGCATTTTGGAAGGAGATCTTGATGAGCTTATTCATGCACTCATCTCAGATCACCAAACAGCACTGCTGATGGAAATGGACAATAATTGAGCAAATATTCTTTCAAGAATGTTATCCAACAAATGCAAGAAAAATTGCGCACGAAAGGGATTGCTGAAGCCGATCTCGATGCGAGAATACTCGTTGAATGGATAACAGGAATAAATGCTGCTGAAAGAATTTCTAAACCAGATATGCATCTATCTTCTGAGCATATTATACAAATAGAACAGGCTTTACAACGCCGTATTGCAGGCGAACCCATTTACCGTATTATAGGAGCACGAGAATTTTATGGTATATCTTTTACGTTGTCTCAAGAGACGTTAGAACCTCGCCCTGATACAGAAACGCTGATAGATCTTGTTCTCCCTTTTCTCCAAAAACAGATCAAAAACTCGAGAAAAATAACACTCCTTGATATGGGGACAGGAAGTGGCGCCATTGCCATTGCCATTCTTAAACAAATTCCACAATCCTATGCAGTCGCTGTCGATATTTCTGAAGATGCCCTTAAAACAGCGACAAAAAATGCAAAAAATGCTGAAGTAATACATCGCTTCACACCTCTTCTTAGCGATTGGTTTGATTCTGTCACTGGTCACTTTGATTTTATTGTTTCCAATCCACCTTATATTCCCGCAAAAGATATCAAAAAACTTGCAAAAGAAGTGCGCTTACATGATCCATTGCGCGCTCTTGTCGGTGGAAAAGATGGTCTTGATTTTTATCGAAAGCTCGCCCATGAAGCAGCCAACTACTTAAAAGAAAACGGCACTATCGCTGTTGAAATTGGTTACTCTCAAGAAAAAGAAGTATGCAATTTGTTTGAAACAAATGGCTTTCAATGTTTAGAAATGCGCAAAGACCTCAGTGGAATACCCCGCGCACTTCTATTTGCATGCAAACATTAAAATTCCCAATCATCATCCGTAGTAGCAACCGCCTTGCCAATGACATAAGAAGAACCTGCCCCTGAAAAAAAGTCATGATTTTCGTCAGAGTTTGGTGATAAAGCTGCCAAAATAGCGGGATTAACACGACAAACCTCAGGGGGGAAAAGAGCTTCAAAACCTAAATTCATTAAAGCCTTGTTAGCGTTATAATGAAGAAAAATTTTAACATCTTCTGTCAATCCAAGCGCATCATAAAGATCTTCAGTATATTTGCACTCGATGTTATAAAGATCAAAGAGCAGGTTAAAAGCAAAATCTTTAATTTCTTGTCTTTTGGCTTCATCAAGCTTTGCAAAGCCCAATTGGAATTTATAACCTATATAATAACCATGGACTGCTTCATCACGAATGATTAGTCGAATAAGATCTGCTGTATTGGTCAACTTAGCGCGACTGGCCCAATACATGGGCAAATAAAAACCAGAATAAAATAAAAAGCTTTCCAGCAAAGTCGAAGCAATTTTTTTCTTAAGTGGATCATTTGCTTCATAACGCTCAAGTACTAATCTAGCCTTTTTCTGCAAATGAATATTTTCTTCTGACCATCTAAACGCATCATCAACTTCTACCGTCGAACAAAGGGTTGAAAAAATAGAGGAATAAGAACGTGCATGAACCGCTTCCATGAAGGCAATATTCGTCAAAACTGCCTCCTCATGCTCTGTTATCGCATCAGCCAGAAGCGAAATGGCTCCTACAGTGTTTTGAATTGTATCGAGAAGCGTTAGTCCTGTAAAAACACGAATCGTTAGCTTGCGTTCTTCATCCGTTAAGCTTGACCATGAGGGAATATCATTGGAAAGTGGAACTTTCTCAGGTAACCAAAAATTCCCAGTTAAGCGGTTCCATACTTCAAGATCTTTCTCATCATGTAATCTATTCCAATTAACAGCACACACAACAGGATTTTTGGTTGTAATCTTTGTCATATGATGATCTCCTATAAACTGCACGAAACACAGCCATCAACTTCTGTTCCACTTAATGCTACTTGCCGTAATCGTACATAGTAAATACTCTTGATACCCTTTTTCCAAGCATAAATTTGTGCGCGGTTAATATCACGTGTGGTCGCTGTATCAGGAAAAAATAATGTTAATGAAAGACCTTGATCAACATGCTGTGTTGCAGCAGCATAGGTATCTATAATTTTTTCAGGACCAATCTCATAAGCATCTTGGTAAAAATTCAAATTCGTATTATCCATATAAGGAGCGGGATAATAAACGCGCCCAATTTTTCCTTCTTTGCGAATTTCAATTTTTGAAGCAATTGGATGAATGGAAGAAGTGGCATGATTAATATAGGAAATAGATCCCGTAGGTGGAACTGCCTGCAAATTGCGGTTATAAAGCCCATACTCAATAACTAATTTTTTGAGTTCCTGCCAATCCTTTTGATCTGGAATAACAATATTATTCCGTGCAAAAAGCTCTTGCACAAGCGGAAATTGCGGTTTCCATTCTTTTTCAATATATTTTTCGAAAAAACGTCCATCTGCATAAGCTGATTTTTCAAACCCTGCAAACATTTCTTGACGTTCGTGCGCAATTAAATTGGAAGCCCGTATGGCGTGATATGTCACAATATAAAAATAGATATTGGTAAAATCAATCGCTTCTGGAGACCCATAATAGATCTGCTCACGCGCTAGAAACCCATGCAAATTCATTTGTCCCAAACCAATCGCATGACTTTCAGTATTGCCTTTCGCAATGGAAGGCACACAAGCAATATTGCTCATATCCGAAACAGCAGTAAGAGCACGAACAGCAGATTCCACGGTCTGTCCAAAATCAGGACTTTCCATTGCATTGGCAATATTCATGGATCCAAGATTGCAGGATATATCACTTCCAATCGTGCGATAAGTTAAATCTGTCTCCAGTTCACTCGCCTCACTCACCTGCAAAATTTCTGAACATAAATTGCTCATACTTATGCGCCCAGCTATCGGATTCGATCGATTAGCAGTATCCTCAAATAAAATATAGGGATAACCGGACTCAAATTGAATTTCCGCTAATGTCTGGAAAAAAACGCGTGCATTTATTTTCTTTTTACGAATCTTTGCATTATCAACAAAAGAACGATAATGCTCCGTTAAAGAAATATCGCTAAAGGGCTTACCTGTCACACGCTCGATGTCATACGATGAGAAGAGATACATATCCTCATTATTCCGTGCAAGCTCAAAAGTAATATCAGGAATAACGACACCAAGCGAAAGCGTTTTAATTCTAACTTTTTCATCAGCATTTTCACGCTTTGTATCCAAAAACTTCATAATATCTAAATGATGAGCATGCAAATAAACAGCTCCAGCCCCCTGTCGTGCCCCAAGCTGATTGGCGTAAGAAAAAGAATCTTCTAAGAGTTTCATCACCGGTAAAACACCTGAGGACTGATTTTCTATTTGCTTAATTGGCGCCCCTGCTTCCCGCAAATTCGTTAAACAAAGCGCTACACCTCCACCACGTTTTGAAAGCTGCAAAGCCGAATTAACCGAACGACCTATCGATTCCATATTATCTTCAACACGTAGCAAAAAACACGAAACCAATTCACCTCGTTGTTTTTTCCCAGCATTTAAAAATGTCGGTGTTGCCGGTTGAAAACGTCCTGTAATAATTTCATCCACAAAACTTTCAGCAAGAGCTTTATTCCCTTGTGCCAAATATAAAGCTACAAGACAGACGCGATCTTCATAACGTTCAAGATAACGTTTCCCATCAAAAGTTTTCAGTGTATAGCTGGTATAATACTTAAATGCGCCTAAAAAGGTAGGAAAACGAAACTTAAATGCATAAGCACGTTTAAAAAGCTTTTTAATAAAAGAAAAATCATAAAGCTCAAATAAAGCTTTTTCATAATAACCTTCTTCTATTAAGTAATCTATTTTTTCCTTCAGGTTATGAAAAAAAACTGTATTTTGATTAACATGCTGAAGAAAATATTGCCGCGCAGCAAGCCGATCCATATCAAATTGAATATGACCATTTTCATCATAAAGATTAAGCATCGCATTCAACGCATGATAATCAGTAATCTGATCCGATTTCTGCGATTGTCCTATACCAATTGTTTCCAAAATCTTTCCAATCCCTTTTTTACATAAATAACGTCTTCATCAGTTCCACGCAGCTCAAAACGATAAAGGCAAGGTACACAACATTTTTCAGCAATAATTTTACTTGCTAGATTATAATAGCGACCAAAATTACGATTCCCACCGCCAATAACACCACGAATTAATTTTCGGTTCTCAGCTTCATTAAGAAACTGGACAACGGCTTTCGGCACGGCCCCTCTTCCTTCGCCATCTGCATATGTAGGAACAACCAATACATAAGGTTCTCCAACCAATGCAGAAGGCTTTTTTTTATCAATTTTGAAGAGTCGTTGCCCAAGCTGCGAGACAAAATGTTCTGTATTACCCGTTGCACTCGAATAATAAACAATAAGCCCCATTAAGCACAAAGACCACTAATCATATCTGGTCTAAAACCAGACCAATGATTTTCACCACAAACAACGACAGGAACCTGACGATACCCCAGAGATTGAACAAAACTGTATGCTTGTTCATCACAAGAAATATCAACAACACGATAATGAATGCCTTTTGCATCAAAAGCGCGGCGTGTAGCATCACATTGGACACAAGATGGTTTGCTATAAATAGTGATCGACATTTTCTTCAACTTTCACAATTCCAAACAATCAACCCTGAAAGGTCAATCTAATAATTTTATAGGTACTCAAGAATAACAAAAAATAGAAATTGTACGCAAAACATGTGGTTATTTTCAAATAATACACAGCTTCCTGAACATAACAGAATTCCTCTCATCAAATAACTTCAAAAACTATGATGAGAATAAGCGATTATTCTACAACTTAAATGGCAAAGCCCCCTAGTTATAAAACAATCTTTTGCTTGCATTACAATTCCCTCCTGCTGTCTAAAAAACTAATGTTCTAAACTACCGTTTTTCAAGAGCTCTGTTTGCTCTTTTACGGCAAAAATCAATTACAAAAACGAAAGGAAATCCTTCCAAAAGAGACCCTTCAGTAAAAATACTGCTATACCTTTGGCCAATAAACTCTTTACAATAATGGAAATAACTTAGATACCAAACGAAACACACTAACACCCTCTCTTGTGCTTATTTAGAATCACCAATCATTTTGATACTATATATAGTATATACTCTCTCTCTTTCGTCAAGGTGAATTCAATTATTATTTTTAATTTTCCACGATCTTCCCACTAAAATTTTCAGTACTCAAAACTATGTAATAATATAACATTTTGTTGACAAACGTTATATTATTACATAGTTTCCAAAATAATAAGTAACGATGGTAAAAAATATGGATCTGTACTTCAATAAGACAACATTAGGCTATAGGAATAGAATAGCAATAAAGAACTTTTCAGCAAAGTTAAAAGCTGGTTCATTGGTTGCAATAACAGGTGATAATGGCGCTGGAAAATCGACACTGCTAAAAGCCATCGCCGGATTGATTAAACCTCTTAAAGGAAAAATTACAAAACCAAAAAAAAGCCGCATTGCTTATCTTGCTCAGCAATGTGATGTGGATAAAACATTTCCAATTGATGTGAAAACGCTTGTAAAAACAGGACTGTGGTCTTTTTGTGGATTATGGAAGAATCAGCGCCCTTATGATTCTAAGATTCAAAATGCTCTTAAAATGGTTGGGCTTACAGAACTCGCACCCCGTTCGCTTGAAACATTATCAGGCGGGCAATTACAACGCGCTCTTTTTGCACGTATCATTGTACAAGATGCCAATATTATTTTACTTGATGAACCTTTCAATGGTGTAGATCATAATACCCAAAAAGACCTTCTTGCTCTGATCACATACTGGCAACAGCAAGGACGCACAATTCTCACAGCACTCCATAACCCTCTCATCGTGCAAGAATTTTTCCCCCAAATGATTCAAATTGATCAACAAAACGCCTTTTATGGAGAAACAACACAGTTTTTAAACAACACCCTTCATCACGTTATGCCACCTCTCACATCCAATTCTTTTCCTATTAGCGCACAAAAACAAAATCTTCTCATCAATGATCCTCTCTTTCTTAGGTTATAAGACGTGTATACATTTTTTCTTGCCCCCTTTGTTGATTTCCAATTTATGCAAAACGCCCTTATCGGTTCTATTTTTCTGTCTATTAGCGCTTGTCCTGTTGGTGTATTTTTGATGCTCCGTGGAATGAGCTTGACAGGAGATGCTATCTCTCATGCCATTCTTCCTGGTGTTGCAATTGCTTTTCTGATTTGTGGTTTTTCCCTCATATCTATGACACTTGGTGGCATCTTCGCTGGTCTTATTGTTGCTTTAGCAACCATTTTGATTTCACGAAACAGCTTTCAGAAAGAAGATGCATCCATGACCGTCTTTTATCTTATTGCACTCGCAGCAGGTGTTATTATTATCTCACTGAAAGACTCAACAATTGAGCTGCTTCATCTCTTATTCGGATCGGTTCTTGCACTTGATGCACAAGCCCTTTGGTTAATCGCTACTATAATGCTGATTACACTCTGCAGCCTTTGTATTTTTTGGCGTGCACTCGTTTTAGAAAGTTTTGATCCCCTCTTTTTTAAATCACTCTCTCCATTGAGTAAATATATTCATATTTCATTGCTTGGACTTGTGGTGTTGAATCTGGTTGGAGGCTTTCAATCACTAGGAACATTACTTTCCGTTGGTATTATGATGATTCCAGCCATTACAGCCCGTTTTTGGTTTTCACGGCTAGGCCCTATTTGCGCGCTTTCCACTCTTTTTGGAATCATTTCTAGCGTATGTGGTCTCCTGCTTTCTTTTCATCTTTCACTTCCCTCCGGCCCTGCTATCATCATTGCCGCAGGATTTATTTATCTTGTTTCCTGTTTGATAAGTCCACGTGGCTTTATTGTAACATGGTTTCCCCACCTCTTTTATACCTCCTCACTTTAAGGAAAAAAATGTGCCTAAGTTTGCTCAAAAATTTGTTCTTCTTGGAGCTTTATTGCTTGCCCTTTCTCCATTTTCTGCTTCTGCACACAATAAAATCAAAGTTGTTGCGAGCTTTTCTATTCTCGCAGATCTCGTAAAAAATGTAGGAGACAACCATATCTCTATGACCACTTTTGTAGGTCCAAATGCGAATACCCACACTTATGAACCTACCCCCCATGATGCTCAGGCTCTTAGAAATGCTCAAATTATTTTCATCAACGGGCTTCATTTAGAAGGATTTATTGATCGCCTCATTACAGCAAGTGGGACAAAAGCACTTCTTGTCGAAGTTAGCGCTAACATTCCTTCCCTCAAAATGAAAAATCAAGAACATAATGCCCATCACCACCACAGCGTTATTGATCCACACGCTTGGCAAACAATTCCCAATGTCAAAATCTATGTGAAGAATATCGCTGCTGCTTTTTGTAAAATCGATCCACAATCCTGTACCAGCTACAAAAAAAATGCCGAAACCTACATCCAAAAACTTAAAATAGCACAAGATACCCTGAAAACAAAAATTGCTGCCATTCCTAAAGATAAACGTATCATTATCACATCTCATGACGCGTTTGGCTATTTTGCCAAGGAATATGGTTTTACTATCCTTGCCCCTCAAAGTGCTTCAACAGAAGCTGAAGCAACCGCAGCCGATGTTGCCAAGCTTATCCAACAAATTAAAGCGAATAAAGCAGCTGCCCTATTCGTTGAAAATATCTCTAATCCCCGTCTCATAAAACAGATTGCAAAAGAAACAGGTTTAACAATTGGTGGAACACTTTATTCTGATGCATTGTCAAACAAAAATGGCCCTGCAGCAACTTATCTCGATATGATGGAACATAATGTAAATACCATCATTGATGCTATCACGAAACCTTAAAAAATCTTCTACGAAAGAGAGAAGAAAAAAATTCATAAAATCATAGATCTATGATTATGTTACCAATAATACTCAATCCTCATGATTGGTGACAATGATATAAAACAAAGTTGATTTTACAGAAAAAATTTATACCCTATAGATGCTAAAATGGATCAAAGTTAAGATATAAGGTGCATAGTGCCATCATCTATGAATAATTTTCTCTCTCTATTTTTCTTATTCATTCTTTATAAGATACATAAATTATTACATCAGGAAATAGATAATAATAGATTGTTTTTTATTGATAAAGTACCTTTCTAAATGAGAAGAAATATGGTTAATAAATGGTTATTATCTCTTGATGTTTTTCTACAATGAAAAGAACTTTATTATGTTTGATGTTTGAAAATAATATTCTTCTTATAGACCATAAAAGTGCAAGATTTCATTATATGAGCGTTTCGAATATTCTCAACATCATGTGACAATGAACCATTACCAAAACTTTTAAAATTTTATTTTTAATCTCATCGGTTATACTCTGATTTTGTGAATGTAATCGAGAAAGTCAAAATACAACATTATCATGACGCAGCATAAAAGAGAGTCGTATCACATCAATTAATGCTTACTTATTATTTGTGCGCTTTCCTGTGTTTTTATTAAAAGTATGAAAATTCTGATGAGCAACAGTGAAACTTAGTTTTTGACCATAGTCGTGTGTCAAGCGTTCTTTTATTTCAATCGTAAAGATGATACCATTCCAACGCGTTAAAACATGGCAACCTGTTCCAATAAGCTTGATAAGCTCAATTTTTGTGTGAAAGACAGGCCCTTTATCTGGATGTTGGCCCAATAAGATTATTTCAGGTCTGAATGCTAAAAGATCAGTTTCTTCACCATAAGAAAATGAATGCCCTAAATGTTGTTCTAAGACATGGCGATCAAGAAAATTCATAGGAGGAGAACCAATAAAATCAGCAACAAATGTTGTTGCTGGAGTATCGTAAATTTCCATTGGTGTTCCAATTTGCTCGATAGCTCCTTTATTCAAAACGACTATTCTATCAGCTAATGTCATAGCTTCTAGTTGATCATGGGTAACATAGAGGCTCGTTGTTCCTAATGAACGCTGTAGTGTTTTTATTTCAATACACATTTGCGCCCGTAATTTTGCATCAAGATTTGAAAGAGGTTCATCAAAGAGAAAAACACGGGGTTGACGTACAATCACACGCCCCATTGCAACACGCTGACGTTGTCCTCCTGATAATTGTCGTGGTTTACGATCAAGAAATGGTTCTATCTCCAAAAGCTTTGCAGCATGTGCGATACGTTTTTTAATTTCTTCTTTAGGAGTTTTACGATTTTTAAGACCATATTCTAAGTTTCCACGAACTGTCATATGGGGATAAAGGGCATAATTTTGAAAAACCATAGCGATATCACGATCAGCTGGTTCACGATCATTGATACATTCGTTATCAATGCATAATTCACCTGAGGTAACTTGTTCAAGTCCTGCTATAATACGTAATAAGGTCGATTTTCCGCACCCTGAAGGACCGACAAGAACAAGAAGTTCTTTATCGGCAACAGTTAAGTTTAAATCATCAATGACCAGAATGCCGTTGTCATACTGTTTTTTTATATTTGATAACTGGATTATGGCCACAATTACTTCTCCGTTTCAATAAGGCCTTTGATAAAAAGCCGCTGCATGAAGATAACAACAAGAACAGGAGGAACCATGGCAACAACCGATACTGCCATGAGTATATTCCATTGAGGATCATGTTGAAGTGATTCGACAATAAGCTGTTTTAAAATAATAAGGATCGTTTGATGATTTTGATCCGTTGTGATGATAAGAGGCCAGAGATATTGTATCCATCCATAAATGAACATAATGATAAATAAAGCAGCGATATTGCTTTTACTAAGAGGAAGAAGAATATCCTTAAAAAATTTAACTGGACCTGCACCATCAACACGTGCCGCCTCTAAGAGTTCATCTGGAACAGTCAAAAAAAACTGGCGAAATAAAAATGTAGCGGTTGCAGATGCAATAAGTGGAATAATCATTCCACTATAGGTGTTGACCATCCCCAATTTTGCAACAATCTCATAGGTTGGAAGAATACGAACTTCGACAGGGAGCATCAATGTAACAAAAATAAGAACAAAAGCAGTTTTTCGGAAGGGAAAGCGCATGTAGATAATTGCATAAGCAGACAAAAGTGAAATAATAATTTTTCCAACGCTAATCCCAAGAGCCATAATGAATGAATTCATTAAGAGTGGCCAGAGGTTGGGCAAACCCAGCTGTGCAAGGCCATCACCAAAGATTGTTTTATAATTTTCCAGAGCATATTTCCCAGGCAAAAGAGGAAGTGTTCCTGAGTTAAATGCTGCTGAACTATGAGTTGATGCAATGATAGCAACATAAACTGGAAAGCAAATAATGATAATACCAACAATGAGAATAATATGGGTTAGAAATTTCAAAACAGGGCGATTTTCAACCATAATTTGTTTCCTAATATTGTACACGGCGCTCAATCCAGCGAAACTGGATAAACGTTAAGACAATAACCATCAACATCAATATTGTTGATTGTGCTGCTGATGCACCGATTATTTGATTTCTAAAGCCATCGTCATATACTTTATAGACGAGGATGCTCGTTGCACGCGCAGGACCTCCAGAAGTTGTATTATCAATAATACCAAAAGTATCAAACATAACATAATTGACATTGACAATAAGAAGGAAAAACGTCGTTGGTGAAATTTGCGGGAAAACCACTGTCCAAAATCGTTTAAAGGGACCAGCACCATCAATGGCGGCTGCTTCTATTTGAGAACGCGGAACAGACTGAAGACCTGTAAGAAAAAAGAGAAAATTGTAAGAAATTTGTTTCCAACTAGCCGCAATGACAATAAGAATCATTGCTTGAGTGCCATTAATACGATAATTCCATAGCACCCCTATTTTCTCGAGAAAAAAAGGGATAATTCCGATGGTGGGATGAAAGATAAACAGCCACAATATACCTGCCAATACTGGAGCAACAGCATAGGGCCAGAGCAAAAGCATTGTATAAGCCTTTTTTGCACGTATGACACGATCAACACAGACAGCTAAGAGAAGTGATATTGTCATTGAAGCGACAGTAACTGAGATGGAAAATACTGCGGTTGTAAGAAGCGATTGCCGATAAGTAGGATCAGAAAGAACGGTTAGATAATTCTCAAAACCAATAAAGGTTGTTGTAAAGCCAAAAGGGTCTTCACGCTCAAAAGATGATTTTATTGCTTGGGCAGCAGGCCAAAAGAAAAACAAAAAAGTCACAAGAAGCTGAGGAAAAAGCAATCCGTAAGAAAGTAGACTATTTTTAAAATATGCATGTTTTTCTTGCATTCGTAGGGCTCTTTAAATGTAGAGACTTTAAAAAAGTAAACAAAAAGGACTCAACCGTTTTTGTTGAGTCTTTAATGTTTAACAATAAAACGAAATTAATGATTAGATCTTTCAAATTCACGCAAGAGTTTATTTCCACGTTCAACGGTCTCATCTAAACCATCTTTCGGCGTTTTTGAACCACTAAGAACAGCTTCCAACTCTTGATCAAGAATGGCACGAATTTGTGGTAAATTACCAAATCTTATCCCTTTTGAGTTAACTGTTGGTGGATTAAGATTAATCTGTTTGATAGCTATATCCGCACCTGGCGTTTTTTCATAGAAATGTTGTTTTTTGCTCAATTCATAAGTCGCTTTTGTGGTTGGGAGATAACCTGTTTCCTGATGCCATTTTGCTTGATTTTCTGTTTTTGAAAGAAATTTAAGAAAAGCGGCTGCCCCTGCATATTCCTTTGGAGTATGTCCCTTAAACGCCCAAATAGAAGCTCCCCCAATAACTGAATTTTGTGGTGCTCCTTCTGTATCCTTATAGTACGGTAGCATACCAACCCCCACATTAAACTGCGCTTCAGAAACAATCCCAGCATGTGATCCTGAAGATTGCATAAAAATTGCACAATTTTGTGCCATAAACATTGGTGTTGAATCTAATGCACCTGCTGGACCACCGTAACGGAAAATACCTTGATCAGACCACTTTTTCAGGTCAGTCCACATACGCACTTGTAAAGGTCCATTAAATGTAAGTTCTGAATCAAGTCCTTTGAAGCCATTTTCCTTCGTTCCAAAAGGAACATTATGCAACGCTGAAAAATTTTCTATACCAATCCATTGAGCGGCATAAGCCATTGTAAAACCACAAGTCGCCGCTTTAGTCTCAAGAATTTTCTTGGAAAAGTTTTCTATATCTTGCCATGTTCTAGGAGGCTGTTCTGGATCAAGCCCTGCTTTTTTAAAGATATCTTTGTTATAATAAAGGATGGGTGTTGAAATATTAAATGGCATAGAGACGATACGTCCCTGTTCATCGGAGTAATAACCACTAATAGCAGGGAAATAATCTGTAGGATCAAATTCTTGTTTTGTATCAGCCATAAGTTGATAAAATGGGTAGATTGCGCCTTTTGCAGCCATCATAGTTCCAGTACCAACGTCATAAATTTGAGCAAGTACTGGCTGTTTCTTTCCACGAAATGCTGCAATGAGTGAAATCAATCCCTCTTCATATTCACCGCGAAATGAAGAAACAACTTTATACTCAGATTGACTTGCATTAAAATCGTTAATGAGACTTTCAGTTTGCTTTCCTAATTCACCACTCATAGAATGCCAAAAGCTGATTTTTGTCTGTGCAAAACTTTCTGTCATCCCCGCTGTGGACATTATGATAGCAACCGTGGCCGCTATGGAAAGATAAAAACGACTCATGCTTCACCCTTTCTGAAGTGATGGAATACAAACTACCCCTAAATTTATAGTATTACACATGAACATGCTATGACTGTTTTATTTCAGAAACATATTCTCTCATTTAAACAGGAACCACTTAAAGGTCAAATGAATTTGTTTAAATTTATTTATTTTCTTTTATAAGCTTTCTTATGTATTCACGAAATACGCGTTTGTAACTATCTGAAAAAAGTGAGATGGCTTAAATAAGCAAAGTCACTTGGTAAAAAGATATGGATCGTAAATATCATTCAATGACTATTTTAATATCTGGATTTACTTTTTTAAAAAGAATTGTTTATTCTTTTATTATTTGTCTTATAACTTTCGGCTTATAACTTTAACACGATGCTGCTACTGAATTTAAAGAAGAGACAAATAGAATTTTTTTAAAATTAAGAAAATCATTTTGAAGCGCTTAATAGCCTCTTTCCCTGTAACAAGGTCACACCCCTCACGCAAAACAAAATGACACTGTATGACCAATTTCCATGCTGTTAAAAAATCTTTCAATACATCTACATTTCATGATAGAACCTATAAAATAAGCCCTAAAGCCTCTCCATTAAAGTATATAAGACTTTTTGTATGCCATCATTTTTACACTTCATAAAAGTGCAAAACGACATCATCATGTGCGACCCTAATGCTTAAACAAGCCTTGCATTTGAAATATGTTAAATGAATATTTTTATTCTTTTCTCAATCATTTTTTATCCACACTCCAACCCTGCTTGTAATGTTCAAACGAATGATTTTGATTGATTCATTGTAAAAATATTTTAAATAAGAGAATCTTACGTATTAAGGTCTCTTACTCACATGAGTAAAATATTAATTATGATTATAATCAATGTATTATTGTTATATATTAGATAATTTTTCTTCTTTCATTACGCTAACTTTATGAAGATATATAGTTCCTTTTGTGTTGATGTATTTTTACCTTTGTGCACACAATTGTAATGCGAGATCAGGTTGATCTGTCGTAATATAATGTACAGGCATATCAAGCCAATATGATAACCGAGCTTTTCCATTAATTGTCCATACCCCTACAGTAAAACCAGCCTCAAGAGCAGATTCAATAAAGTTCTGTGAAACAATAGAGCCATCTAAACTTAGATCAGAATAACCTAATTGCTTCCATTCAGAAAAATGACGGTACATATCACCTTCAAAATTATCAACACATGGACCAGATGGTATTCCTGCTTCAATAAAAGGACGAAGGATAAAAGGATCAAAACTAATTGCAGAAACCCGTTCTGATAAATTTCGGCTTTTTATTAGCGCAAGCGCTTTTTGGGATAATATTGTTTCGCGCTCCACTTCACCGCATGTCTTGATTTCAAGATGCAATGCAACATTCGTTGGTGCTAAAAGATCAAGCACTTCTTCTAATAAGGGAGGTGCTTCTTGGCTTCCTTTTACGCAGAGTTGTTTGCGCGTTTCATTATCAATGTCGTGAATATACCCCTTTTTTCCAACCAATTGGTCTAGACGGAAGTCATGAAAGACAACCACTTCACCGCTTTTCAGCAAATGAACGTCGCATTCAACTTCATCAACACCTAACGCTATAGCATTATTAAATGCCGAAAGGGTATTTTCAGGATAAAGATGAGCTCCTCCACGGTGTGCAACAATTTTTTTCTCAGACATGCAAAATCCCACACTTCTCAATTTTAAACGATATTGACGTACAGATTGCCAGATAAAGGCTTATATCATATGAAAATACACAATCATTTTTAAATGATTTTTTCTACACTTTTCGAATATCAAACCCTCAGTCATATTTTATTCTTAAAAGACTTATCCTTCATTTTAATTATTCCCATTCAATAGTACTAGGAGGCTTTGAGGTTACATCATATACAACACGATTAATCCCTCTAACTTCGTTAATAATACGTGCTGCTGTCTTACTTAAAAACGCCATATCATAAGGATAAAAATCAGCAGTCATTCCATCTACAGATGTGACGGCGCGAAGAGCACAAACAAATTCATAAGTGCGACCATCCCCCATCACGCCAACAGTTTGAACAGGAAGAAGAACAGCAAAAGCTTGCCAAATTTCGTCATAAAGACCAGCTTTATGGATTTCCTCAAGATAAATAGCATCTGCTTCACGTAAAATTTCTAATTTTTCACGTGTTACAGCACCTGGACAGCGAATTGCAAGACCGGGACCTGGAAAAGGATGGCGACCAATAAACTGCTCTGGTAATCCTAACTCTCGCCCTAGCAAGCGAACCTCATCCTTAAAGAGCTCACGTAACGGTTCTACAAGTTTCATCTTCATCTGTTCTGGTAGCCCACCCACATTATGATGGCTTTTAATGGTTACCGTTTCACCAATAGCAGAAACACTCTCAATCACATCTGGATAAAGTGTTCCTTGTGCTAAAAACTCTGCACCTCCTATTTTTTTCGTTTCTTCTTCAAAAACTTCAATAAAAAGGCGACCAATTGTTTTGCGTTTTTTTTCTGGATCTGTCTCACCTTTTAAAGCATTAAGAAACACATCAGCAGCATTAACGTGAATAAGCTCTATATTATAGTGATCACGAAAGAGCGTGAGAACTTCTTCAGCTTCATTCTTGCGCATCAGCCCATGGTCTACCAAAATACATGTCAGTTGATCTCCTATGGCTTCGTGAAGGAGTACCGCTACAACAGATGAATCCACTCCCCCTGAAAGACCACAAATCACACGACTTTTCCCAACTTTTTGTCGTATCGTAGCAATTTCCTGCTCACGATAAGAAGCCATTGACCAACTACCTTTAATAGCAGAGATCTTATGAACAAAATTTTGCAAAAGTTTTGTACCATCCGGTGTATGGATAACTTCAGGATGAAACTGTACCGCATAAAAATATCTTTTCTCATCAGCAATAGCCGCATAGGGAGCTCCTTTTGAGGTTCCTATGACACGAAAACCTTCTGGTAAAGCTGCCACACGGTCACCATGGCTCATCCATACTTGATAACGAGAACCTTTTTCCCACACTCCATCAAAAAGGGCACTCTCTTCTTGAACTTCCAAAAAAGCACGCCCAAATTCACGCTCATGTCCAGCTTCAACCTTTCCTCCAAGCTGAACACACATGACTTGTTCACCATAGCAAATACCCAAAATCGGAACACCCGCCTCAAAAATTTCCATTGGAGCACGCGGAGAGCCCTCATCAATAACGGAATAAGGACTCCCTGATAAAATAATAGCTTTAGGATTTATGCGGCGCACAGCTTCTAAAGCCAATTGAAAAGGAGTAATTTCACAATACACTCCCATTGCTCGTACCCGTCGTGCAATAAGTTGTGTAACTTGTGAACCAAAGTCAATAATAAGAACAGTGTCTGGATGTGATATGCTCATAGAAAACCAATCAACAATTATAAAAGAAAACTCATGAGAGTTATGATTCAATCTTTCTCTTTTCACAAGCCTGTTTTCTTAAGAAAAAGATTATTCTTGTAAAGTTTATGATAAAAAGTGCAAAAATATGGATCAATGTTTTTTTTGCAACACAGATAAAAAGAACCCATCTGTTTGTGTTGTGGCCGGCGACAAAGTAAGTCCATAATTTGAAAAAACTGGTTGCACAGGAGAAAAACTAAAATGTTTCTGCCAAAGCGCTGGCATATCTATTGGAGAAAAATGAGAATGTTGTTGAAGGAAATGGGAAATTTGTTCCTCATTTTCATCTGTAAAAAGAGAACAGGTAATATAGATTAGGCGCCCATTTGGCTTAAGATAAGCTATCGCTTCATTCAAAATATCCCTCTGTTCTGTTTGGCGTTGTTTCACTTGTTCTAATGTTAAACGCCATTTCGCATCTGGACGACGACGCCATGTTCCTGTCCCACTACATGGTGCATCTAGTAGAACTCTATCCATCTGGCCTATTAATGGCTTCAATTCTTCTTTTTGTGCTCGTGTTTGTACATTACGAACACCAGCACGTCGAAGACGATCAAAAATAGGAGCTAGGCGCACTTTATCAAAATCATAAGCATAAATTTGCCCACGATTGTTCATATCGGAAGCTAAAGCTAATGTTTTGCCCCCAGCACCTGCACAATAATCTAATACCTGCATGCCCTCTTGCGCTTCCACAAGGTGAGCAACAATTTGAGATCCTAAATCCTGTATTTCAAAGTGTCCTTTTTGAAAAGCTGGTTCCACTTGAACATTGGGATGACGATTAAACTTTTCAATCGGTGCAATTCTTAAAGCTTGCCCAAACCATGGAAAAGATTTAAGTTTGGTTTTTGCTAATTCTTTCAGCACCTTTTCTGGTGTTGCCTTTAGGTTATTTACCCGTAGGTCTAAAGAAGGACGCGTTGCTAACGCAGCCGCTTCAGTGATCCAATTATCACCAAATAAAGGACGCAGATGCGCTTGACACCATTGCGGAATATCACCACGAATATAGTCTGGAGCATCCACTAATTGCTGACCTTGCCACGATTTACGCTGTTTAGCCCCTAATAACTGCGGTGCAAACCGATCTTCTGCCAACTCACCGTCAATTTGCTCCAGCGTCATTTTTCCAGAATCTAATAAGGCACCAAAAACGATATCTCGGATATCATCACTCTCCATACGCCATTGTAAAGAATAACGTCGTCTTAAAACATCATAAACGATTGTACCAATAGCTGCACGATCACCTGCTCCAGCAAAGCGATGAGAAAGACCCCAATCCTTTAAAGCTTCTCCTACTGGGCGATGCTTCATTTCTATCTCTGTGAGAACATCTATTGCTGCTTGCAAACGCCCACCTAATCGCATTCATTTCTCCCATTAAAATAATAAAATTTTAAATCATCTAAAAAAATAATATTATCGCCTTCTTGCCAATGAAACCTTCTCAACGCCATAAAAAATTTACATTCAATATTAAAATGATCTGATCATACTTTTTTATAAGATCCAATTTAGAGTATCTAAATTTTTCCTTTCATCTTCTGCCCATTCGTTTTTTATCCTTCTACCTCTTATACTAAAAGATACGTAGCCATCCATAAAAAACTTATTTCCGCCATGCATTACGAAAAAAACAAACTCTTTAATTTATTTGCGTAAAATAAAGTTTACGAGGATTGTCTGAACAATAGAAAAAATCTTCTCATAAAATTAAACAAGCTCATCTTACGTTCAACAAAAAATTAACTTTTTAGAAAATGCTTGGAACCACTATTTGGCATGACCGTTTTTACTCTAATGGCAACTGCCAGACAATTTTAAAGGAGAAAATAATGACTTATAATAATGGAAAAACAACTTCGTCTAAAAGCCGTCATAATACAATGCCCTCAAACAACGGAAAGAAATCCGTCCAAAGTGATCAGACGAACACTCGCCAACGTGCGTCAAAGACTGGACGGAAGACAACAAAAAGTTAATTCTAATTTTATATAACTTATTTCATATAGTCTTAACAGAAAGAATTAGAATTTTAACCTCTAATTCTTTCCTTTTTGGGATTATTACACCAAATTACAAACAGAAAAAAGCGCAGTCTCTCTTTCTTGTTCTCGGAAAATTTTATATTTATGCAATATGATACTAGGCTCTTGTTTCTTTAAACTGGCCCACGATAATTTGGACTCTCTCGTGTGATAGAAACATCATGCGTATGACTTTCATGGAGTCCCGCATTCGTAATACGTACAAACGTTGCTTTTTCACGAAACTCTACGAGATCTTTTGCTCCAACATACCCCATCGAAGCACGAAGTCCACCAGCAAGCTGATGTAGAACTGATGCTATAGGACCTTTATAAGCCACCTGCCCCTCCACACCTTCAGGAACCAACTTAAGTTCATCACGAACATCATCTTGAAAATAGCGATCTGCCGATCCTCGTGCCATAGCACCAACAGATCCCATGCCGCGATAAGCTTTAAAGGATCGTCCTTGATAAAGATAAACTTCGCCAGGACTTTCTTCTGTACCCGCTAAAAGAGAGCCAATCATAGCAGCACAAGCCCCACCTGCTAAGGCTTTAGCAAAATCACCCGAAGCTTTTATCCCCCCATCAGCAATAACGGGAATGCCCGCTTTTTCAGCAACTTCTGCAGCATTCATAATGGCTGCAAGCTGAGGAACACCAACACCTGCAACAATTCGCGTTGTGCAAATAGAACCAGGACCAATCCCAACTTTTATAGCATCCGCACCACTGTCAATCAAAGCCTGTGTTGCTTGAGCAGTCGCCACATTACCAGCAATAATAGCTGGAGAAAACGTCATTTTTTTAATACGCTCAACAGTGTCTAATACACGCTGAGAATGTCCATGTGCAGTATCAATTACTAGAATATCAACGCCTGCATCAATTAATCGTTCAGCCCGCTCAAACCCATCGTTCCCTACACTACTTGCAGCTGCAACACGCAAGCGACCTTGTGAATCTTTGGCAGCGTTTGGATTTAATTTTGCTTTTTCAATATCCTTAACTGTTATCAGTCCGACACAACGATTCTGTTCATCCACAACTAATAATTTTTCAATACGATGATGATGTAAAAGATACTTCGCTTCACTGAGTTGAACATTTTCACGCACTGTGATTAAATTTTCATGCGTCATTAATTCATAAATTTTTTGTTTAGGATCCGATGCAAAACGCACATCCCTATTTGTCAAAATGCCAACAAGCCGTCCAGCAGTTTCACCTTTAGCACCATTTTCAACAACCGGAATACCGGAAATACCATGAGAGCGCATCAAAGATTTTGCTTCTTCAAGTGTTGCATCTGGTCCAATGGTGACTGGATTAACAACCATACCAGATTCAAACTTTTTTACTTGGCGAACTTCTTCTGCCTGCTCTGCAGGAGACATATTACGATGAATAACCCCAAGACCACCAGCTTGAGCCATAGCAATTGCCAAACGCGATTCTGTTACCGTATCCATTGCCGCAGAAAGCAATGGCAAATTGAGCTTAATATCCGCTGCAATGCGCGTACTGAGATCCACTTGACTAGGCATAACAAGAGAATGACCGGGTTGTAAAAGTACATCATCAAAAGTCAGTGCCAATGCACCTGTCCCCGTTTCAACAATCTTTGCCATATCAAAATTCCTTTTATAATAAAACACCGCAAGAAGCTTTAAAATACAACTGCGGTTCTCATACATGGTAGATTGGCAAAAAATTATGCCATGCTACAAACAAAATGAAAAGAAAAATAAATATTTTTTTAAGTGTGGTTTATAAAAATTTACAATTGTGATTCAATAGGTAACCAACTTATTATTTTTGCAAATGCGCGACGCCAAAAATTGCTTTCTGGCTCATAGTCAATGCTATATTTTTTTTCATTTTCAATAAAATCCCAATAAATACGATTATTATCACCAAGACGCAGATGATAGCTCATTTCCCCTGTGGTTTCTTCAGAAAACAACAAATCTAATCTTGCTGTAATGGGAGCACATTCAAAAAGAATGCCCATTTCTGTATTTAATGATGCTGATCTTGGATCAAAATTTAAAGATCCAATAAAAGCTGTTTTACGATCAATTAAAAAAGCTTTGGCATGTAAACTTGCCTTACTCGATCGAAACAATCGTAACCCATGAGTATTGCCTTCCGCTTTTAATTCATAAAGATTAACACCACTTTTCAACAATGCCTTACGATAAGGTACATAACCACCATGCACTAATGCTACATCAGTAGCAGCTAAAGAATTTGTCAGAATTTTGACATCAACACCCTTTGAAACCAAATTACTAAAATTCTGCGTGCCAACCTTACCAGGAACAAAATAAGGTGACGTAATCTGAACCGTTTTTTGGGCATTTCCAATAACCTTTGAAAGTGCCTTCATAAGCCAATTGCTTGCTTTTTTACGCAATGCTTTTTCTGGAGGGTCAGAAAGAACAACAACTTTGTCTGCTAAAAATAACCGCTTTCCTGTTTGGATAAAACAATTAAAGTTAATGTGCTCTTTGACATAATCTAAATAAACTTTTGCAACCTTGGAATCACGAAACTTTCGTAATTTATCTTTCCAATAGCTAAGATCACTTGCGCTTTTAGGAACAACCAAAGTATGAATTGGCAAAACAACAGCACTATTCCAAAAATCATCAAAGATACTTTCTACCTTTTTAACAGAAGGACCGATTAACATCAAATCTAAATCTCGAAAATGGGATTCTTTACCAGCATCAAAATAAGAATCTGCAAGATTACGTCCTCCTACAAAAGCAACCCTGCCATCAACAATAAAAGCTTTATTATGCATTCTACGTGTTACAGTAATTGCCCGTAATATAATTTCTAAACCACGGCGTAAACCACCTTTACGCGATCGCCCTGGATTAAACATTCTCACCTCAATATAAGGATGTTTATCTAGTGCAATATAAGCTGGATCACGTGCCTGAGCATTAATATCATCCAAAAGAAGCCGTACCCGAACCCCTCGATCAGCTGCCTCAACTATTTCACTTAATAATAGGCGCCCCGTTAAATCATCATCCCAAATATAATACATCAGATCAAGGCTACGCCCAGCCTCTGCAGCTCCTATTGCACGAACACAAAACGCATCCAAATTGCTGATAATGAGGGAAAGGGCATCTTTATCAATCCCCAATCCATTTTCTTTCTCAGCTAATTGACTGACGATACGATCAAGCTTAGTTTCATCTTTCTGAAGAGGTAACGCATAAGAACATTTCCCCCTAGCATTTTTCACAAAACGCCCATAGGTGTAGATTGCCAACATAGATGCAATAAAAAAAAAGAGGACAAAACCAATAACAATCTGTAAAAGAGTCAAAGAGGGCAAACTTTCTATTTTAAACTATCACATCATCAGTAATGCAAACGATAACACTAATCACTTTATCTTAATCGTATAGCAGATAAAATGCCACTTCTTGCTTAAGAGAGTATAAATTTAATATTGATGATACAAAAATTTTAGCGGTAGTATTTAAAAGTTTTTAAAAATGCTTCTCTGTTTTAATAAATGTAAACTTAACTAAAATTGTATAAATTGAAACAAACGATTAAAATAGTCACATAAAATTTATATTTGATTTAAATCTACAAAATTATCCTCTATAGATAAATTTTACAATAAATGATTATTTTCTTCAGCTTTCCCCCACGGACTTTATCAAAATCCACTCTATTTTTTTGAAACGCTTGCTTGTCATGAAGAGAAATTTGTTATGAATTTTACTTTCGTTCTTGATTTCTTATTGCTCTCAATTCTTCCATTTTTCTATAAAGTGTAGAGCGACCAATATGAAGGCGGCGCGCAATCTCACTCATATGTCCTTTATAATGTTTAATCGCTTTCTCTATAATATCAAGCTCCATTTCTGCAAAAGTACGTACATGCCCATCAGTATTCAAAAACTTTATCGATTCTTGCTCATTATCTTCTTGCATATTACCCTCAATGATATTGGGAACATTCATTAATGAATTTCCCATTAATTGCGGAAAATCTCGAACAGTTAATAACGGTCCTTCACTGAGTAAAATCGCACGAAATAAAAAGGTTTCAAGCTCATTTCTATTGCCAGGCCAATCATACTGCATAAGCAAGGAAAGAGCAGAGCCTGCTAAACCATGGACATGTGATCGCCCTGTTTCTGTGATAATGCGATCAATCAAACGTTGTGTGATCTCTGGAAAATCATCCCTTAATTCTCGTAAAGCAGGAACGCTAATAGACAAGTGAGAAAATTGTTCAAACAAACTATGCAAAAAAAAGTTCTCATTAACCAAGTCCTTTAAACGCGATGTTGAAATAGCGATGATCCGAAAAGGAAAAAAATCTCCTTTTGTATCCCTTTCCCTTTCTTTAAGGTAATGAGCAAACCGTTTTTGCTGTATGGGCTCAAGTCGATCAATATCACAAAGGCAAAGTGTCCCTTTTTCAAGAGAAGAAACCAATGGTAGGAATTCTTTAAACCACTGCTGATTTTCTTCTTCTGGATCAACGATGGCTGAACATTGAAAGCGAACAAAAACACCCTCCGAAAATAATCCCTCATGATGAATAATCCGAGCTAATGTCTCACGTCCTGTTCCAGCTTCTCCCTCTATCAAAAGATTCTGTAAAGAAGTTGCTGCTTGTCTCGATTGTTCTAATACTATCTGCATAGCTCTACTTTTTACGCAAAGATCAGAAAACCGTAAATGATTCTCTTTTTTTCGCCGAATATCTCGAACCTCATGCTCCAAGGCAGAAATAAGAGCAAGGATATCCAAAGTAACTCTTACACGTAATAATGTTACTGGATGGATCCAATAATCAATAGCTCCAGCTGTTAAAGCTTTCTGGAGTAAATGCTGATTCTCTTGTTGTGCTATAACGACAATAGGAACAGAAACACCAGCAACTCTAATCATTTTAATCAAATCGCTCACACTCAAATCACTCATAACGACATCAAGGAGTGCAAGCACAATGTTTTTACGCCTGTGTAAAAGATCAATCGTACGGAGACCATTTTCTGCTTCAATGACACGATAACCAAAACCTCGCAGCATAGAAGAAAGTTCTATACGTCTTCCATAATCTTCACTCGCAACAAGAATGGGACCAACCATAATGTCAATAATCTCCTTTGAGACTACTTAGCAGCTTAATATAAAAATTGTTGTAAACCATAAGAAATATTTTACCTCTTGTGTTTCACTTACGAAATTCATCAAGCTGTCAATTAAATACAACATTAAGGCATTTTTTTCCATTTTTTTGCTTTTTCATTGATTTTTATCAAATTTTTCATATTGACTCATGGGGTAATTTAATAATGTTATAGAAACTAGAGAGCAAAATAATCTAAATAGAGTGCAATAAATGAAACATACCTATCATATTTTATGTCTTACAATTACCGCCTTGCTGTTAAGTGCCTGTAACTTTTCGCGATATTATAACTCAAATATGCCAACTGGAATTGATGGAAAATGGGTTGATGAGAATGGTATTATTTCTTCTTTCCACAATGGTGTTTTTGAAACGCATGCAGCAGATACAGAAGAAAAACTATCAGAAGGAGCATATAATTATCTCAATGCCCAAAATATAGAAATTGAAATACGCTCTATTCTCCGTGGAACAATTTCTAGAGTCAATTGTACAATGTCATATGACGCCACACAACTTCTCTGCACCTCACATACAGGAGCACAGTTTTTCCTTAAGCGGAAATCTTAAACAAAGTACAAGGGAAACCTCTCTTAAGAACAGAGGGAGCACACACATTAAGCAGGAGGCGATATCCTTTCTCCTCCTGATAGAAAATCCTCTCTAAAATACGCAAAGAGGCTGGTATAATCTTTACCCTGAAAATTTTCTAAACATTATGAAATGCGTAAAATAATCATTTTCTTCCACAAAATATCAGTAAAGCCACCTCACAATAAAATTGTAACTTTGTATCCTGCAATCTATTTCAACCTAAAATAACATTTTATTTGATAGGGAACTTTAATCTAAGCAGCTCCAATGCGCAAAAGATCATGAAAATGAACAATTCCTATCGGTTTTTTATCTTCAACCACAAAAAATGCACCAATCTGATGATCATTAATAAAAGCTGTTGCTGCACCAACAAGTGTATTTGGCTTTACAACTTTAGGAGCTTTGGTCATCACCTCGTCAACATTAAATTTTGATAAATTAAAATGAATGTTACGTGCAAGATCGCCATCAGTTACAATTCCGATTAGTTCACCTTCTTGATTCACAACACCAACACAACCAAAATGTTTTTCCACCAAAACATTCATCGCTTCAGTCATAGCTGTTCCCTGCATAACCAAAGGAATATTATCACCCTCATGCATAATATCACACACGTATTTAAGGCTTGCACCAAGAGAACCACCAGGATGATATATTTTGAAATCCGTTGCGGTAAAACCACGCATTTCTAAAAGAGAAACCGCTAATGCATCTCCCATTGCCAATTGCATAATTGTTGAAGTTGTAGGGGCTAAACCATGGGGGCAAGCCTCTTCTATCTTTGGTAATAATAGCACAATATCAGCTTGCCGCCCTAACACAGAGTGCTTACTTGATGTCATCGCAATAAGGGGAATACGAAAACGCGCCGCATAACTCATAATACCACTTAACTCTTGAGTTTCACCAGACCATGATAACGCAAGAATAACGTCATCAGAGCCAATCATACCAAGATCACCATGATTGGCTTCTGCAGCGTGCACAAAAAAGGCAGGTGTTCCAGTTGAGGCTAAGGTTGCTGCAATTTTTGTCCCTATATGACCACTTTTTCCAAGGCCAGTAATGACCACATGTCCACGCGCATTTCTAATAGTTTGAACAGCCGCTTCAAAAGAAGAAGAAAGACTTTCCAGCAGAGCTTTTTCAAGAGCTTCAAGCCCCTGCTTTTCACTAGCAAGTGTTTTAAGCGCTGATGCTACTGCACCTTGCAAAGCCATATGAGGAGACGGTATTGTCATAATCAAATTCGATCAATAAAATTAAGTGAGAGATCTATATCACTTTTCAACATTAATGGTTTCCAGTAAATTTTTCAATGAAGCAGAAACGTGGCTGTGCATATCAGCGCGTGCCAAAGAAAATGCAACGTTGGCTTCAATAAAACCAGCTTTAGAACCGCAATCAAAAGTGCGCCCTTTTACTTGCAAACCCCAAAAATCTTGCTCATTTGAAAGCCATATCATAGCATCTGTTAATTGAATTTCATTTCCTGTTCCCCGTTCTTGAGTGGAAAGAATATTAAAAATTTCTGGCTGCAAAATATAACGTCCATTGATGTACAAATTTGATGGTGCCGTTCCTTGTGCCGGTTTCTCTACCATTTTTGTGATTTCAAAACCATTTGCAATCTGTTTGCCTTTCCCAACAATACCATATTTATGTGTTTCTCTAGGATCGCATTCCTGAACTGCTATAATATTCCCCCCACCCACCTTTTCATAAAGGCTCATCATTTCAGAAAGACAGCCCTTTTTCGCCTGTATCAACATATCGGGTAATAATAAAGCAAAAGGTTCCCCTGCAACTAATTCACGCGCACACCAAAGAGCATGCCCTAATCCCAAAGGTTGCTGTTGCCGAGTGAAAGAAGTTGACCCTGGTAATGGCTGTAAACGGTATAAGTTTGCAAGATCTTCTTTCTTTCCACATTCAGCAAGTGTCGTGTATAATTCAACTTGCGCATCAAAATAATCCTCAATGACTGCTTTGTTGCGTCCAGTCACAAAAATAAAATGCTCAATACCAGCTTCCCTCGCCTCATCCACAACATATTGAATAACAGGTTTATCAACAACTGTTAGCATTTCTTTAGGAATCGTTTTTGTCGCAGGAAGGAAACGCGTACCAAGACCTGCTACTGGGAATACTGCTTTCCGGATTTTACGCACACTCACCCTCCTCAATGAATTCATATAACTTTTTTGTTTTATTTATCATATGTTTTTACGAAATGGTAAAAAAGATATCTTATTGTTTTGATTATCATTATAATGGGCAATCAAAATGTAAAAAGAGTCTGAGAATTTATTGAAAGGATTAAAACGAGTTATTTATTTCAGTTTTTTCCTCTTCTTGATCATATTATCGATTAAACTAAATACAAAATAAAGTTATTGCACATCTAATGAATTGAATATTAATGGGGATTTCAAAATGCAAAAAACAGAATTGAAGAGTTTCTCTTTTTTTTTAGAGAAGTCAATAGCTTGGAGACCCCTTGTCACTGGCTCTGCCATTCTTTTGTCTGCTTTTTTAATGTTTTTTGCATCATTTTCACATGCGGATAGCGGATTTAAACACTGGATTAAAGAATTTAAAAAAATAGCTATTGCTCACAATATTACCCCTTCTACGTTTCATATGGCGTTTAAAGGTGTTAATGCCATTGATCCTGAAGTTCTAAAAAGCGCCGCATACCAACCGGAATTTGTTGCTCCTTCCTGGAACTATTTCGATAATCGTGTCCATGATATCGCAATTGTGGAAGGACGGCGCCAAGCAAAAAAATGGAACAAATGGCTTCTTCAAATTGAAGAACGTTTTGGTGTTGACCGTAATATTCTGCTTGCTATTTGGTCAATGGAAAGCAATTATGGGAAAATTTTAGCCAATAAAAGTGTAATGCGTGATGCCATTCGCTCACTTGCAACCCTAGCCTATGCCGATAAAAAACGCGAAAAATACGCATATACACAGCTGATTGCTGCTATGAAAATTCTACAAAGTGGTGAAATTAAACGCTCTCAACTCACTGGATCTTGGGCCGGAGCATTGGGACATACACAATTTATTCCAAGCAGTTATCTCGCCTATGCTGTTGATATAAATCAAGATGGACGGCGTGATATCTGGAACTTTGTTCCAGATGCTCTGGCTACTGCTGCTAACCTTCTCCACAAAAATGGCTGGCAACCTAATCTTATTTGGGGAGTAGAGGTAAAAGTGCCACAGGGGAAAAACCTTCCTGAAGGCTGGTATTCCTTTGAACAATGGAAAAAATTAGGTGTAAAACACGCAAATGGGCACCCTCTTCCTACATCAGCTGAACAAGCAATATTAAAATATCCAGATGGAGCAAAAGGACCTATATTTTTAGTCACAAAAAATTTCTTTGTTCTGAAACATTATAATAATGCAGATCGTTATGCGTTTGCTGTTTCCCTTCTTGCTGATCGTATTGCTGGACATCTTGGATTAGTGCATGATTGGCAAAGACCTTTTCAGCCTATTACCTTCCAAGAGTGCAAAGAACTGCAATCTCGCTTAAGTGCATTGGGATATTATAAAGGAGATATTGATGGACAAATCGGAACAGCCTCTCGCAAAGCAATCAAAGCTTTTCAGCTGCATTACGGTCTAAAAGAAAATGGATATCCATCATCTCAAGTGCTTTTTATCCTTCGCAAACAATAATGGAGACTAAGGTTTTGTCTTCTTTTCGCCTGATATACTTGACATTATTGCTGTTTTCACTTTCTATTGTGGGGATCTTACAGCCATCCCCAAGTAAAGCAACGAACTTCTTCAAATGGTTATCACAACAAAACAAACAGACACAGCAGCCACCGCAAATTATAGAACAAAAAATAGACAAGCCGCAAAAAAAAATCGTAACACAAAAAAACATACAAAAGCTAAAAAATGAGAATGCAAAACGCATTCTTGTTGTAGGGGATTTTGCAGCCTCTGCTGTTGCCGATGCACTTAAAAAGTTTTTTATAAATAATAGCGATATCGTTATCATGAACAACACAATACCAGCTTCCGGCTTAGTTCGAACGGATTATTATTCTTGGCAAAGCAATATTTCTAAACTCATTGACCAAAATAGCCCCGATGTTATTATCATGATGATCGGTGCAAATGATAATCAACCCATCACAGACTCTCATAACATGATTAACACAGATCAGTCAGAATGGATACGCATCTACAAACAAAGAATTATCGAAATTACTGAAAGTCTTCACGCCTCTGGAAAATCATGGATATGGATAGGTCAACCTTCTTTTGGAAATGACCTTTTGACACAAAAAATGAAAATTTTTAATGCGCTCTATAAACAAGAAACAGAAACAGCAGGAGGGTATTTTCTCGATATCTGGAGCGGCTTTAGTGATGAAGAAGGATTTTTTTCTTTTTCAGGCTATGATATTAATGGAAAAACAACCAAATTACGCACCAATAATGGCATGCATTTCACCCCTGAAGGAAAGAAAAAACTTACCTCTTATTTAGAAAAACCATTGAAAAACATTTTAAATTTTCACGCCTTTTCTCATGAAAATTCATACTCAACCGATAAAGCTATTCAAAAACTTATACAAGAATCAGAGAATCAAGAGCGGAGTAAAATTATGCGTCAGCTTCCAATGAGCCTCGATGATATGGTACAAAAAAACACTCACCTTTTAGGCAAAAGAAAGTCAAGTTTTATAAAAAAATCATGGTTTCCACCAAATGGGCATCAAAAAGATCGAGCTGATAATTTTTCTTTCCCATAATGTCTATTTAAAATACAAAATCTATTTTCCTCTATAAACAAAAAGCGAATAAGATAAAAAAACTCTGTTTACAGAGCTATAATGAAGAAAAAATTTGCATAAATCGCAACTGCACCTTTCGAATAATATGAAAACGGCATGGTGTTAACCATACCGTTATATCTTATAGTCCACGTTTGTTAATCATTGCCTCTGGTAAAGGCATTCGTCCCCGAAAAGCTTTATAAAGCTCCTCTGGATCACGACTTCCTCCAGCGGAGTAAATAAAACGTTTCAACTTATCAGCAAGCTCTGAATTAAAAACATCTTCCGTTTCTTCAAAAGCTTGAAAAGCATCAGCATCAAGGACTTCCGACCACATATAAGAATAGTAACCAGATGCATAACCATCCCCCGCAAACACGTGCATAAAATGTGGGGGACGATGACGCATAATAATTGTATCAGGCATTTGCAACTTTTCTAATTCTTGGCGTTCAAACACTGTTGGATCAGTGACTGTTTCGCCTTGATGAAAAGCCATATCCACTAAAGCTGATGAGATAAATTCAACGGCAGAAAATCCTGCATTAAATGTCTGTGCTACTAAGACTTTATCTATCAACTCTTGTGGCATAGGATGACCTGTTTTTGTATGTATAGCATAAGATTTTAATATCTCTGGTACTGTTAACCAATGTTCGTAAAGTTGAGAAGGTAGCTCAACAAAATCACGTGAAACAGATGTTCCCGACACAGATGGCCATGTGACATCAGAAAGCAAACCATGCAATGCATGTCCAAATTCGTGGAAAAGCGTACGTGCATCATCAAGTGATAAAAGAGCAACTTCCCCTTTAGGTGGTTTAGCAAAATTACAAACATTGTAGATAATAGGCTTTTGTCCGCCATCCAATTTATGTTGTGATTGCAAACTACTCATCCACGCACCGGAGCGTTTTGAAGAACGCGCAAAATAATCACCAATAAAATGCCCAAGTAGACTTCCATCAGACTTTTTTACTTCCCACAAACGTGCATCAGGATGCCAAAGTGTAACAGCGTTTTTTTCTTCAAATGTAATGCTAAAGAGTTTTTCGGCTACCCCAAAAGCCGCTTTAATCATAAGATCAAGCTGAAAATAATATTTAATCTCAGCGCTATCGAAAGAAAGTTTTTCAGTGCGAAGTCTTTCAGCATAATAACGCCAATCCCAAGCAGCTAAAGATTCATTGCTGCCCTGATTGTTGGCAAAATTTTGTAAGTCAATTTGCTCAGTAGAAGCTTTCGCTCTTGCGCGCTCCCATACAGGCATAAGCAAATCCATAACGGAATCAACACTTTTAGCCATAGTATTATCGAGCTTCAAATCTGCGAAAGATTTATATCCCAATAATTTAGCCTGCTCATCTCGAAGCGCAACAATCTCTACAATAATTGTTTTATTATCATTCTTGTTATTATTTTCACCACGTTTAGCCCAAGCTTGGAATGCAACCTCACGCAAATCACGACGATCAGAGAATTTTAAAAAAGGTTCAACAATCGAACGTGCTAGTGTTAATGCATACGCTTCTTCATTGCCTCTTTCACACGCAATTTCCTTCATTGAAGCAATGAGATCTTGCGGTAAACCAGATAAGTCTGTTTGTTTTAAAAACAGAATCCATTCAGCTTCATCATTTAAGACATTTTGTCCAAAAGTAGCATTTAAAAAAGCAAGTCTTTCATTAATTTCCAAAAGCCGTTTCTTAGCTTTTTCATCGAGTTTTGCCCCATGACAAACAAACTTTTTCCACCATAATTCAAGAACACGTGTTGTTTCACTCTCAAATTTGCCCAACTGCGACCGTTTATAAAGCATATCTATTTTCGCAAATATCCGTGCATCCATCATCATTTTTGAAGAATAACGAGAAAGTTTTACAACGAACTCTTGCTCTAGCTGTTGAATTAATACATTCGTATGAGCACTGGTGCGTAAGAAAAATATTGAACAGACACGATCAAGCGCTTTACCGCAAAGCTCAAAAGGCTGCAAAAAATTCTCAAGCGTTGGTGGTTCTTGCACCATCGCAATTGCCTCTAGTTCTTCTTCTGCTTCTTGAAGTGCCTGTTCAAAAGCGGGTTTAAAATCTTCGTCACTTATAGAAGAAAAATCAGGAAGACCTGAAAATCCCTTCCAGTCCAGCACTGCTGCTTTTGTCATAATACTTTATGTCTCCATTATAAATTTAAACTGTAACAATTATCTTTACGACACAAATTGATAACATACTAAAACTATTTCGTGAGTTTCAAAACTACCTTTCAAAACGCTATTGAATAAAAAACCTGAAAATCGTAAAGTTCTTTCATTCAAACCATATTATATTGAAGCAATAAAGATTATTCGCTCGCACATCACAATAGAATTGCATATTAACAAAAACACTTGGAGAAAAGCATAATCTCCACTCTTTATAAAATATTGCTGTAGATTCTTTTGAAAATCGCAAACTGCATTAAAGAAATGATGGTAAAATCAGAACTGATTTTTACATTTACGTTTTTATATTATCCTCAAATTAAGCTGTATTCTCGTTTTAGTGATTCAGAAACTTGTTTATAACTTACAATTTACCCTTGACTTTACTTCAAATATTAACAATTGGGAATATAGCTGGGGAGTTTTTTTAAATCTTCCATAAACTTTTGTTTTTATCTCATCTATTATCTAGATTTACAACTCTCCAACTCTTCAGGAGGTACTTTATCATGACTGAAATCAAAACGGCCTTCGACTTCAAAAATTTTTCTCCTGAAGCTCTCGCTGAAAAGTTAAAGAACCAGCATTTTGCAGACTCTATTGATATCATCAATGAGCTCGATATCATGGAACGTGTAACTATTCTTAGTCTTCTGCCTCTTGATTATGTTATCGAACTTTTTGATAAACCAGAGCTTGAGCAACCTGCTGCCATCCTAGAACTTCTCCCTATAAATCGTGCTGTTGAAATTCTTGACGGCATGTCTGCTGATGCTGCTGCAGACGTCTTTCAAGAAATGAATAAGAAAACCCGTACACGACTTTATGCCTTGCTTAACCCCTTAACGCGCGCTGAACTTAAAAAACTCACCAGTTATCCTGATCATACAGCAGGAGCACTGATGACAACAGAGTTTATAGCCGTTCCTTCAAACTGGACCATACAAAAAACTTTGGATCACATTCGTGAGGTCGAGCGAACACGTGAAACAGTTTATACCAGCTATGTAATTGACCCCAAAACAGGTACTCTTCTCAAAGCTGTTTCCCTGCGTAACCTTATTCTTGCCTCACCTGATGAACAAATTCTTAATGTCCCTACCCATGACTCGCCCATTACAATATCACCTTTCACACATCATGAAGATATCGCACGCCTTTTCCAGCGCCATGATCTTCTCTCTGTGCCTGTAGTTGATGAAAGTAACCATGTCATTGGCATTGTAACCGTTGATGACGTGCTTGATACTATGGTCGATGAAATGAATGAAGATGCCTATAAATTTGGGGGTATGGAAGCACTTAATAAGCCCTATATGCAAATTAAGTTTCCTGAAATGATGAAAAAACGCGGAGGCTGGCTCGCTTTACTCTTTATCGGTGAAATGCTGACAGCAAGCGCTATGCAACATTTCGAAACAGAACTCGAAAAAGCGATTATTCTTACACTGTTCATACCTCTCATTATGAGCTCAGGAGGAAATTCCGGCTCACAGGCTACATCCCTTATTATACGTGCATTGGCTTTACGTGAACTCACGTTGAAAGACTGGTGGAAAGTGATCATTCGTGAAATTCCAACAGGACTATCCCTTGGTCTCTTACTAGGAATTATTGGTGTTACGCGCATTGCTCTTTGGCAAAAACTAGGTATCTACGACTATGGCCAACATTGGATTGCTATTTCGACAACAGTGGGTACAGCTTTAGTTGGAATCGTTACCTTTGGTTCTCTTTCTGGATCTATGTTGCCTTTTATTCTTAAAGGTTTAAAATTTGATCCAGCAAGTGCTTCTGCTCCTTTTGTGGCAACTTTAGTAGATGTCATGGGCATTATAATCTACTTTTCTGTAGCTTCTCTCATTTTGTCAGGAACTCTTCTTTAAACATGTAAAGTAAAAACTCTTACTTATGGAAAAATCTTGTCATGTAACCTAAGATTCTTTCCATAAGAGAATAAGCTTTATTATTTATTTTCTAGCACACCGCTCTATAGATAATTTATTATTTTTTTGAATAACAGCTCCGAATAACGTAATTTTACCTCATCATAAAGCTTCTCATATTAAATCGATTAAAGTCATCTTCTTGCCAGTCACAAACGAGATCGGTGTATGGCTAAAAACTATTCAAGAAAAAATAAAATACTTCTTATATCCTCTCTCGTATCAAAAACTGGCGCAATATTGACAGCTGAGAAAGAATAATAATGATGATACTCAACAGGCTTTATATTTCTTCACAAAGGCGTTAATAGTATACTATTCGCGTATGTTATATCATTTATGAGCCCTATCATGGAATGGATGTAGTGTACGTTAAGTAATCTCTCTTAAGTACATGAATATGCAACAAAAAGTATATTCTGTTTAAAGTGTTCTGTTTGGCATGAAAAGCATACTCCTATTAGAGAGTGCAATTAACAAAAGTGTAAGGCAATGCACTATCTCCATGGTTTAAAAGATATTACTTTAGATGCTTTTGAAATCATAAATTGGATTAACGGCAAAGATGGGAATTTTCTTTGGATGCCTTCATATTCTTTCTAAATAAGACTGTATTCCGAGTTCATAAATAAATCAAACAGATATAACTCTTGCCCTAATCTGGCATACAAAAGCTAGAACTTCTTATAAAATTCTTAATCGTCTCAATATTTACCTCAAATACACGGTTGCATTAGATCTGGATTTTGATTGACAAGTTATGGAATAAGAAAAAGCTTTATTTAGAATAAAAATATTGTAAAGTTGTCAATAAATTGGCTATGGATTAAGAGATATTCCGGATTTTTATCAATCTCTTTGCAAAACAACAACAACAACAATATCGCTAGCTTTATACTTACTTACTCTTACAAGAATTCATATAAATTTCTTGTGTCATATTGATAAAAATCAAATTGACTGTGATTTTTGGGATAATTTTTAGCTCGAGAATAGAACATACGTACTATAAAAAACTTTTACGAAGCTTCAGAAATTGAAGCTCAATAGAGCCTTAAAGACTTGGATAAATAGTTTTGCCATAAAAATATTGCCTCCATCTTCCAAAATTATAAAAAAACATGTAAAAGGTTTTTTAATAGTCAGGCAAAGAATGTAAAGACTTTGCCTCAAATGAAATTTCATTAAACGAAAAGAAGAAAATTTATGCAATTGCGTAACATTGCCATCATTGCCCACGTTGACCATGGGAAAACAACGCTTGTAGACGGGCTTCTCAAGCAATCAGGAAACTTCCGTGATAATCAGCGTACAAGCGAACGTATGATGGATTCAAACGATATTGAGAAAGAACGCGGAATTACAATCCTAGCGAAAGTGACATCTGTTGTTTGGAAAGATACTCGAATTAATATTGTTGATACACCAGGACACGCTGACTTTGGTGGAGAAGTTGAACGCATCCTCAATATGGTTGATGGAGCCATTGTACTTGTTGATGCTGCTGAAGGACCAATGCCACAAACAAAATTTGTCGTTGGCAAAGCATTGAAAGTAGGATTGCGCCCTATTGTTGCTATTAATAAAATTGACCGACCGGATGCACGCGTTGATGAAGTCATTAATGAGGTTTTTGACCTTTTCGCTGCTCTTGACGCAACCGATGAACAGCTTGATTTTCCTATTCTTTATGGATCTGGACGCGATGGATGGATGGCTGAAGCCCCAGAGGGACCAAAAGATCAGGGATTAGGTCCTTTATTTGATCTTGTGACGCAGCATGTCCCTTCTCCTAGTGTAGCAGAAGGACCGTTTCGCATGATTGGAACTATTCTTGAAGCGGATCCGTTTTTGGGACGAATTATTACAGGACGGATTCATTCTGGCTCTCTAAAACCCAATCAAAATGTCAAGGTTCTTGGACAAGATGGAAAACTTTTAGAAACTGGGCGTATTTCAAAAATTTTAGCATTTCGTGGCTTAGAACGGCAACCTATTGAAGAAGGAAGTGCTGGTGATATTGTTGCGATTGCAGGTCTACAAAAAGGTACCGTTGCTGATACTTTCTGTGACCCTACTGTCAATGAACCCCTTACTGCCCAACCAATTGATCCTCCTACTGTTACTATGAGTTTTCTCGTCAACGATAGTCCCCTTGCTGGAACTGAAGGCGATAAAGTAACAAGTCGTGTCATTCGTGACCGATTGTTAAAAGAAGCAGAAGGCAATGTCGCTCTTAAAATTGAAGAATCAGTCGATAAAGATTCTTTCTACGTTTCAGGACGAGGAGAATTACAGCTTGCAGTTCTCATTGAAAATATGCGCCGTGAAGGATTTGAACTTAGTGTTTCACGCCCACGTGTTGTTATGCAAAAAGATGAAAATGGAATAACTCTTGAGCCAATCGAAGAAGTTGTTATCGATGTTGATGAAGAATATTCCGGTACTGTTGTACAAAAAATGTCTGAACGTAAAGGCGAAATGGTGGAATTACGTCCTTCTGGAGGTAATCGTGTCCGCCTTGTCTTTTATGCACCAACCCGAGGACTCATTGGTTATCAATCTGAACTTTTAACGGACACACGTGGTACAGCAATTATGAATCGCCTTTTCCATGCTTATGAACCTTATAAAGGAGGCATTGCTGGTCGTGTTAATGGTGTTATGATTTCAAATGACAACGGTGAATCTGTCGCTTATGCTCTTTTTAATCTTGAAGATCGTGGACCTATGATCATCGATGCGGGTGTGAAAGTCTATCAAGGTATGATTATTGGCATCCACTCACGAGATAATGACTTAGAAGTCAATGTCTTAAAAGGGAAAAAACTCACCAATATGCGCGCTTCTGGAAAAGATGAGGCCGTAAAGTTAACGCCTCCCATTAAAATGACATTAGAACGCGCCTTATCGTGGATACAAGATGATGAACTTGTGGAAGTAACCCCTAAAAATATTCGTCTCCGCAAACTCTATCTTGATCCTAATGAACGTAAACGTTTTGAAAAAACACGTACATCAATTTCAAGTTAATTTCATAATCTCTTTGGTAAAATATTTAATTGTATTGAGCCTCACTATATTCCAGAAAGGATGTCTCTATGAATATTAAGGAAATACCCGTAGGCAAAAATCCACCAGAAGATATTAACGTTATTGTGGAAGTCTCCCTTGGTGGTCAACCAATAAAATATGAGATGGATAAAAAGTCGGGTGCATTATTTGTTGACCGTTTTCTTCATACATCAATGGTTTATCCTGGAAATTACGGTTTTGTCCCTCATACGCTTTCAGATGATGGTGATCCTATTGATGTCCTTATCTGTAATACCCGTCCACTTATGCCTGGTTGTGTTATCAATGTTCGCCCCATCGGAGCTCTAATGATGGAAGATGATGGTGGTAAAGATGAAAAAATTATTGCCATTCCCACTACAAAATTAACAAAACGCTATATCAATATTCATGACTACACAGACTTGCCTGAGATTACACTTAAACAAATCGAACATTTCTTCAAGCATTATAAAGATTTGGAACCTGGGAAATGGGCCAAAATTGAAGGGTGGCGTGATAAAAACTTTGCTCATGAATTAATTAAGCAAGCTGTTGAACGCAATAAAAAAATATAACGATTTTAATAAAATAAAGCCTATTTAAAAATAGGCTTTATTCTTTATTTTTTCTACGAGATGCAATCTCTAAAGGATTGCCATATCTGCTGTAATTCTTCTAAATGTGTCGAAAAGTAAAGTTGTTTGTAGCGAGATGTTGCGCCGCTTTTCAGAGAAATAGAAGAAGCTGAAATCTTCCACTGCTTCGCAAGAAATTTAATGAGAGCTTTATTCGCTTTTCCATCTTCAGGAACAGCACGAAGGCGTATAACCAGATATTGTTTTTCACCATCCCTACATTCAATCCCTATTATTTTGTCAACGGATGATTTGGGAATGAGATATACAAACAAAATCAAGTTATTTTTATCAACTTGATAAAACATGTATTCGCCTCAAGTAATATTTCTATACATATATGTTTGCGTAAACGCGCCACATGAAAACACGAATAAAATAAATAATAATGAACACTACAATAGGTGAAATATCAATCGTTCCCAAATTTGGTAAAATTTTCCGGATACGGCTTAGAACGGGATTTGTAAAACGATATAGAAAGCTTCCTATCAAAACAACAAAGCGATTGCGTGAATTTATGATATTAAAGACATAAAGCCAAGAAAAAATGACACTAGCGATTAAAATATCAATATAAATCTCAAAAATCAAATCAATCGTTCGAAGCAATGCATAAATCATGCGTCATCCCTTTCAATCAAGGAAACAGAAGAGCGTATAGAAAACCTTCATTAAAGCAGGTCTGTGTATCAAAAAATGGTTTTATATTTCAATACTCTTTTTTCTTGAATAAAAACCAGACATCTAAATTCTTCATCTCTCTATTTAATGACGATGCAGTTAGAAAACAAATATCAAAATTAAAAATAGCACATAAAATAGAAGAAACGGCAAAAAATCTGAATATCTCTTATAGGATTAATCTTAAATCTCATCGTTTTAATTATTAATTATAAAAAAACAAACAAACTAAAAACGGCCTTTTAAAGGCCGCTTCTAGTTCTAAAATTATTTCTGCAAAGCAGTCAAACGATTAAGAGCACTACTAAAACCATCTAGCTGAACAAATAAATCATTCAAAGCTGGTTCACCTGCAGCAGCAATTGTCATTGCCAACTTTAACTGTTTTCCAGAACGTAAAGCTGCTACGTGATTTTTGTCAAAAACGACAGGAACCACACAACCTGCTGGTACACAAGTCCGGATACCGGTTTCGATAACAGCTTTTCCCTCATCAACTTGTAAACGAACAGGCTTAGAAACCAAAATGCCAAAAGGAACTGTTAAATTACCAGATACAACACCCTCAGCATCGAGAGTAAGGCCCATAGCCACAACAACACGCCCCTGCTCATTCACTTCTTGACGGTGCATAAAACAAATTCTTTTCCCTTCTTGTATACCACAGTTAATAGTCCACAAACCGTAGGTTTCAGTCAAAGAAGAAGCTCCATTTGGCAATGTCGCTGCCGCATCTTTTGATGCAGGAGGCTTTGAACTTGTTGCAAATGCAACAGATGAAATACTCAAGAGAGTAAAAACTATAAGTAAATTAAATAACTTTTTCATTTTATATTCCTGTTCTTTACATAAAAGATAAACATGTTTATTATTTATTATAATATAAAGCATCTTAATAAAAAAAGCTTTCTCGTAATCATATAGCTTTTATAATGGTCTAAGGCTACCTCGAAATTCGCTGACAACTTTCGTATAAACGTGCTTTTTAAAAGAAACAGCAATCAACGGAAGGGTTTCTAGATCAATCCATTTCCATTGATCGAATTCCGCTTTATTGCCATCTGGTGGCGGATTAATCGCAATTTCAGAAAGCTTTCCTGTAAACTGGAAAGCAAACCATTTTTGTATTTGCCCACGATATTTATTTGTTAATGTGCACCCAATAAGTTCTTGTGGAAAATCATAATGGAACCAATTTTGTGCTTCTTTAATCAACTTCACAGATCGAATACCCGTTTCTTCATAAAGTTCACGATATGCTGCATCTAATGGTTTTTCATTTTCATCAATCCCTCCTTGAGGAAGCTGCCAACGATGAGATATTTCAATATCTGCATGAATGGGCATCATTAAACGACGCCCAACCCACACTTTACCCTCATGATTAAAAATAACAATCCCAACACATTTGCGATATGGAAGAATCTTCAAATTAATACCTGCATCCATTTAATATTCCTCAAAATCGCAAGCTATAGATATCAATTCTCACTTTAATACATCCTTATTGGGATCTGGTGGAAATGCTGCATTTGACATTTCACCTCGTAACAGTTTATAGGCCTCATTCAATTGAATATCATCTTTAGGGTCTTTGGGAACAAAAGCAGCTGAACCAGATCCTTTATTACTTTCTCTTTTTCCTTTGATATGTCCTTTTAATGCAGACTCACCAACTTTTACATCATAACCTTTATATTTTTCAGGGAGTGGTTGCTCTACAATAATATCAGGCGTAATCCCTGTTCCTTGAATAGAAGTGCCTGATGGCGTGTAATAAAGTGCTGTTGTTAAGCGTAAAGCCCCATTTTCACCCAAAGGAATAATTGTTTGAACAGATCCTTTACCAAAAGACTGCGTCCCTAAAATTGTTGCACGACGATGATCTTGCAATGCACCCGCAACAATTTCAGAAGCACTTGCTGAACCACCATTAATAAGAACAATGAGCGGTTTTCCATTGATGACATCACCTGGCTTCGCATCAAATCTTGTCACATCACTCTTTTTGCGCCCACGAGTCGACACAATTTCACCCTTATTGAGAAAAGCACTCGAAACATTAACAGCTTGATCTAAAAGCCCACCCGGATTAAGCCGCAAATCAAGGACGTAACCTTTTAGCTTATCTTCAGGAATTTTAGATTGGATATCTTTAATTGCCGCTAGAAGATTATTTAATGTCTGTTCAGAAAACTGGATAACTCTTAAATATCCAATATCACCCTCAACCCGATATTTCACCGCTTTTACTTTGATAATATCACGAACAATCTTCACTTCAAATGGCTTATCAACGCCAGAACGAATAATTGTTAAGGTAATTGGTGTTCCAGGAGCACCTCGCATCTTATTAACAGCTTCATTCAATGTTTGACCATTCGTTTGTACATCATCAATTTTTGAAATAAGGTCTCCTGCTAGAATACCTGCTTTTGAAGCGGGAGTATCATCCATTGGTGAAACAACTTTAATTAAGTTTTTTTCCATAGTGACCTCAATACCAAGACCTCCGAACTCTCCTTTCGTAGAATCCCGCATATCCTTGGCTTCTTCAGCATTCAAATAAGATGAATGAGGGTCCAGTGATGTGAGCATGCCATTGATAGCGTTTTCAATAAGCTTTTTATCATCTGGAACTGTAACGTATTGCATACGCACACGCTCAAAAACATCGCCAAATATAGCTAGCTTTTTATATGCATTATCTTCATTATTCGCAGCAACAGACTGCACCATAATCATTGAACAGGCGCCGAGCAATACCCCAGCGACCAAAAGAATAACTTTACGAATCATTTTGGCTCCTTCTTATTTTTTCAGTCTGCCACCAAGGAGTTGGATTTACAGGTTTTCCCTGCTTTCTAAACTCAATGTAAAGCATTGGAGAAGTTTTTCCTATATCCAATGCAACACTGTTTGAAATAAATTGCATCTCCATTATACCCAGAGGCTCACCTGAAAGAACAAACTGCCCCTGTTTTACATTAATTCTCGACATTCCAGTAAGAATGATATGATAACCATTTCCAACATTGAGAATGATTAAATGTCCGTAAGAACGAAATGGCCCAGCAAAAGCAACAAAAGCATCTACAGGTGATATAACAACAGCTCCTGACTCTGTTTCTATCGTTTCACCAAAGCGCGTAATCTGCGAACTTTTATTAGAGTGACGTATTCTTTTTCCTGAAACAGGAAAAAGTAAAGAACCTTTTCGGCTTTCAAAATTGGACTGTTCTAACAATTGCAAACTTTTCCTTACCTGTACTGATGCATCAGAGCTAAATTTTGACTGGCGGTCGAGCTCTAAAATCAATTCTTCCAAAGACTGCGCTTTTTTAGCAAGAGCAATATTTTTTTGTTGCTGTTCTGTAAGTTCTTTTTCTGATTTTTTTTGTAGTTTGTTTTTTTGGTCTAATAAAAGCTCTAGACGTTTTCGCTGCTCTGCTTGATTTTGCAGTTTTGTCTTTAATGCCTTATATTCCGTAGTAATGGAATTACTCAAATTGGTCAACTCCTTGAGTTTTTCTGTTAAATCTCGCGTTTTCTCTTGCATCTGAGGAATAACAGTACCTAATAAAACGGAACTACGTATAGAAGCCAACGCGTCCTCTGGCTGTATCATAAGAGCAGGAGGCGGATTCAATCCCATACGCTCCAAAAGTGCAAGAACTTCCGCAAATTCAGCACGACGATTTTTTAAACTTTGATAGACTTGTACCCGCTTTTCTATCATTTTTTTAAGCTTTTCTTCCCTTTTAGCAATATCATCTGCTACTATACGTTCTTCTTTAGCCGCCTTTATGAGTGCATCACTCAAAACACGTTGATCTTTTTTTAAATGCTCAACTTGATGCATAAGAAAAGCAACACGCTCACGCGAAAGTGAAATATTTTGGCGAATTTCTCCTAATTCTTTATGGACTTCCGTACTCCTCATTGTATCTTCCGCATGCGATACAGAAAAGCAAAAAAATATACTCAAGAGCAGAATGACAAATATGACGCACTCCTCATATAAATATAGCATCTTTCTATGAAGAAGCTTTTTCATTTGCAAAAACCATGACACCTCATCGTATACATTAGAGATGCTTTAAATGGTGTCAGCTAAAACAATATTAATAAACATATAAATAAGTGCTAAAAATTGAACAAAAATATTAAAAACGATGATACGGATGATGATTTTCAATTGTTACAGCGCGGTAAAGTTGTTCTGTAAGAAGAATACGTGCAATTTGATGTGGCCACGTCATCAAACCAAAAGATAAAAGAAAATCAGCACGCTTCCTTATTTGTTCATTATGCCCATCAGGTCCTCCCAAAGCAATGACGACATCTCGAATGCCCTCATCACGATAACACCTCAATTTTTCAGAAAAAGAAATTGACGAAATCGATTCTCCACGCTCATCTAACACAATTAATCGACATTTTTCAGGTAAAAATTCAATAAGTTTTCTCCCCTCTTCCTCCATACGTTGATAAACTGTTTGAGCACGACTTTCTGGTATCTCTTGTAACTTTTTTAAATGAAAGCCTACATCTCCAGAAATTTTAGAAAAACGATCCAAATAATGCTGAACTAATTTTTGCTCCGCCCCACTTTTCATACGACCAACCGCAAAAATAGAAATTTGCATTTTAATGCTCTCCGAAGAGAAGCAAAGCCGTATCGTTTAAATCCGGCGTCATCCATATTTTTTCTAAATTATAAAAAAGACGAATTTCTGGACGAAAAAGATGAACGATAATATCACCTGTATCAATCAATACCCAGTCACCTCCAGCAAGCCCTTCTACACGCGCAAGCCCCTGCCCACTATCTTTCCAAGTATGCAATAAATGATCAGCAACAGACGATACATGACGCTGCGAATTTGCTGAAGCTATGACCATATAATCAGCCAAAGATGACTTCCCTCGAATATCAATAGCAACAATATCTTCTGCTTTTGTATCTTCTAAACTCTTGAGAATAACTTCAAGACTCTCACTAACAGAAAAAACTTTTTTTTCTTTTGAAGGCATAATATCGTAAGAGTGTTTGTGTGCAACGTTTTTCAGATCAATATCCTTTCTTATCGTTGTGGAATCTAAAAAAGAGACTTCTCTAAAGAGAAGCAGAATCTTATGAAATGTTCAAGAAAAATCATTCTTCTTCAAACGAAGGTTTGTTGAAGATTGAAAAGATAAAGGTCCATGCAAATAAGTCCAAACTGGTGGCTTGATAAAAGGTAATCGCTTACTTTCTCTCTCATCCAAACGAAAACGGCGATAAATATGTGCCATAGGAGAGGAAAGTGCTGACCGATTGCCTAAAGGACGATCAATAATCGCAATAGGAAGCATAGAGACGATATCATGCCATCGATACCAATGATGTATCGTCGCAAAACTATCTGCCCCCATAATCCATACAAAATTTACGCCACTGTAATGAGTAAGAATATGAAAAATCGTATCTACTGATACTTTGCTCCCTATAGCCTGTTCAAAACCTGTTAAGCGAATTTTTGGATGGTCAATAAATTTAAAACTTAATTGCATTCTCTCCTCTAAAGAGGGTAACTGTGTACAATCCTTTAAAGGATTTCCTGGAGAGATCATCCACCATAACTGATCAAGATGCAAACGCCGAATGGCAATTTTTGCAACAAGAAGATGCCCCGCATGCGGTGGATTAAAGGAACCACCAAAAAGACCCACAACATTAGATCTTTCAACATGTGGCATACAATTTTTCCATGGAAAAAATGGTGTTCTCAAGCTCTAACCTGACCATTTCCTTTAACGTGATATTGAAATGATGTTAGCTGTTCAACACCTATGGGACCACGTGCATGCATTTTTCCTGTTGCGATACCAATTTCCATTCCAAAACCAAATTCACCTCCATCAGCAAATTGTGTAGATGCATTGTGTAATAAAATAGCTGAATCTAAATGATTAAAAAAATTCTTCACCACTTCTAAATCCTCAGCAATAATCGATTCCGTATGTCCTGATGAATAACGCTTGATATGAGAAATGGCTCCCTCAACACCCTCAACCGTTTTAACAGAAAGAATAGCATCAAGATATTCATGCGACCAATCTTCTTCAGAAGCTAATTTGACATCTGGCATAAGAAAAACAATATCTTCTGTGGCACGAATTTCACACCCCTTTTCCTGTAAAGCAGTTAAAACAGGAAGAAATTTTTTTAATGCTTGGCCGTCAATGAGAACTGTCTCAACAGCACCGCATATCCCTGTTCGCCGCAGCTTTGCATTTAAAACAATATTGCGTGCCATATCTAAATCTGCCGATTTATCAATATAAATATGACAAAGTCCCTCCAAATGAGCAAAAATTGGAACACGTGCATCAGACTGAACGCGGGCAACAAGGCTCTTTCCACCACGTGGTACGATCACATCAATCGCTCCATCCAATCCTTTGAGCATTTCCCCAACGGCAGCACGATCTGTCGTTCCAACCATTTGGATGGCATCTTTAGGTAAACCAGAGCGCTCTAAACCTTGTACCAAAGCTAAATGAAGAGCATGAGAAGAATGAAAGCTATCCGAACCACCGCGCAAAATCGCAGCATTGCCAGCTTTTAAGCACAAAGCACTCGCATCAACTGTAACATTTGGACGACTTTCATAAATAATGCCAATCACACCAAGAGGTGTTCGTACACGACTTATATGAAGCCCATTTGGACGCGTCCATTCATCCATCACTTGCCCAACAGGATCAGATAAACGAGTAACTTGGCGAACACTATCTATCATTGCACGTAAACGCAAATCATCTAATTTTAGCCGATCAATCATTGCAGCTTTCAAATTATTCTGAGCAGCATTCTCTAAATCTTGACAATTCGCCCGTAAAATTTCATCTGACTGAGCCTCTAGACTTAAAGCGATCATTTCTAATGCATTGTTCTTTTGCTCAGAAGAAGCAACGGCCAACGCTGCAGCGGCATAGCGTGCTTTTTGTCCCATATCTTTCATTTGTTCTTCTAAAGTCATCGTAACATCCACTCTGCCAAAACAATAAAAACAAAAGTAACTTTTTTAAACAGTATTGGTCAAGCAACGTACAATCATATCATTACGATGCACCATAGCAGAGCGCGCCTCATACCCAAGAATAGCTTCGATTTCTTCACTTTTATGTCCTATAATGCGTACAGCCTCATCTTTGTCATAGCTTACAAGTCCACGCGCAATCTCAACTCCATCTGTACCAACAATTGCAACCGTATCCCCACGCTGGAAATTTCCCTCAACGCCAATAACCCCTGCAGCTAATAATGATTTTCCTGATTCAAGAGCCCTAATGGCTCCTTGATCAATCGTCAAAACACCAGATGGATCTAAATGACCAGAAATCCATGTTTTCCAAGCATTGACAGATTTCTTACTTGCCGCAAAAAAACTCTTGCGTTCACCTTTGTCAATTGCAGCAAGGGGATTCATACGCTTGCCTGAGGTGATAATCATCGCCGTTCCAGCAGCATTAGCTATTTTTCCGGCTTCAAGCTTAGTCTTCATTCCTCCCCGTGAAAACTCTGAAGCAGCAACATCTGCCATTTTTTCGATATCATGCGTAATGGATGCAACAAAAGGTATAAATTCAGCCGTAGGATCACTATGGGGAGACTTTGTATAAAGACCATCAATATCGGATAAAAGTATTAAAAGATCTGCCCTCACCATTGTTGCCACACGTGCAGCTAAACGATCATTATCACCATAACGAATTTCAGTTGTTGCAACAGTATCATTCTCATTAATAACAGGCACAGCTCCCAAATATAAAAGCATCTCAATCGTTGCACGTGCATTGAGATAACGCCTTCGCTCCTCCGTATCAAATAAAGTGAGCAAAATTTGGCCTGTTTTGAGCCCATGTTGAGCAAGCGCATCACCATAGGTTTTTGCTAACTCAATTTGCCCCAAAGCAGCACATGCCTGACTTTCTTCCAATTTCAAAGTCCCCTTAGGAAGCTGTAGCAATGTCCTTCCTAAAGCAATAGCGCCTGAAGACACCAATAATATCTCTACGCCTTTTTTATGCAATTCAACAACATCATTGATCAAGCTTTTAAGCCACTCAACCCGTAAACCTGCCTGAGGATCAACCAAAAGGGCAGATCCAATCTTGACTACAATACGTTTATAGTGTGTAAGTTTTTGCGATCCAACAGCCATCTCAATCAACCTTGCTATCCCCACTGATCTCCTCTTTGCGTGACATTTCAATAATATGTGCACCAGCACGCAGCACATTTTCTAAACCTTCGCGGCTAACCGCAGAAAACATCATAACAGGTTGATCCGTTACTTTTTGCAAAGCTTCCCGTTTAGCTTCACGCTCTTCAATCGTTAGCGTATCTATCTGGCTTAAAGCAACAATTTCAGTTTTATCACTTAGATTATTTCCATATGCCTCAAGTTCATGACGCACAATTTGATATGCTTTTGCAACATCTTCTTCTTGAGAAGAAATTAGATGAAGCAGTACGCGACAACGTTCCACATGTCCTAAAAAACGATCTCCAATTCCCACACCTTCATGCGCTCCTTCAATTAATCCTGGAATATCAGCCAAAACAAATTCACGACCATCAATACGTACAACACCAAGATGAGGATGTAGAGTGGTAAAAGGATAATCTGCAACTTTTGGTTTTGCAGCCGTTACAGAAGCTAAAAAAGTTGATTTTCCAGCATTTGGTAAACCAACAAGCCCCGCATCAGCAATTAACTTCAAACGAAGCCATATTGCACGCTCTTCTCCAGCCAAACCTGGATTTGCACGACGCGGTGCCCGATTTGTCGATGTTGTAAAGTGAAGATTGCCAAAACCGCCATTCCCTCCTTTTGCAAGGCGATAGCGCTGTCCCACTTCCGTTAAATCACAGATTAACGTTGTATTATCTTCTTCAAAAATTTGCGTCCCAACCGGAACTTTAAGGATGACATCATTACCCTTCTCACCCGTCATATTACGCCCCTTGCCATGCCCCCCTGTTTTTGCTTTAAAATGCTGTTGGTAGCGATAATCAATCAGCGTGTTAAGCCCATCAACAACAAGAGCCCAAACATCACCACCCCGTCCTCCATTCCCCCCATCAGGTCCCCCAAATTCTATGAATTTTTCACGACGAAATGATACTGCTCCAGAACCTCCATTACCAGAACGAATATAAACTTTAGCTTGATCAAGAAATTTCATTGGAAACACTCATTGAGGAATCAATCTCTTTACCTCTATAGGCAATACATTAATTTTACCAGTTTTTCATCATTGATAACAGAAAAACTGTCACTATCGCCGATAACTCTTTGAGAAAAAAATCATCACATCTAAATAGGTTAAGTAAAGTTAAGTCTTCTTAAAAGAAGGCGCTATTCTTGTATTTTTGTTTTTCCCTTAAATTCAAGTGCTAGAAGATAAAGCTCTACTGATTCTGATCGGCTTGCGGGTGGTTTAACATGATAGACTTTTTTAAAATGCTGTTTTAGTATCGTAAGAAGAGTGTTTTCTGCTCCTCCTTGAAAAGCCTTTGCTAAAAAATGTCCCCCAGGCTTAAGAACCGAAAGAGCAAAATCAGCCGCAACTTCACATAAATAAATCGTTCTTAAATGATCCGTCTGACGATGACCTGTTGTTGGCGCTGCCATATCAGAAAGAACCACATCCGGTTTTGTCCCTAAAGTTTCAATTAATTTCTGCGGTGCATCTGTATGCAAAAAATCCATTTCCAACATGGCAACTCTAGGTAATGGATCAACATGTAAATAATCAATACCAACAACGCTAGGATCTTCATCACTTGACCCTACTATACGCTCAACCACCTGACACCAGCCCCCAGGTGCTGCTCCTAGATCAATAACCTTTTGACCTTTTTTCAAAAACCTATAGCGCTCATTAATTTCAATGAGTTTATAAGCCGCACGCGAACGATAACCATCTACTTTTGATTGATGGACATAAGGATCATTCAGATGCCTCTCTAACCATCGTCGTGATGAAGCTTTAATGGTTCCTGCTTTCTTTTTTACGCGCTGATATAATTCATGTGACCCTGAACCTCCATAGCCACCTCTTGGTGTTTTTGTTGTTTTTTTCATCGTTATTCATTGTCTCCATATTTAATTCTCTAACGCTTGAAATCTCTGCTCTTTCTATGACGACACCATACTCCATCGCGTAACATCAGCTCTATCAAAATTCCTTCCCTTAATCCACGATCAGCAACTCTTAAACGCTGACTTGGCCAAACTTCCCGAATAACATCTAAAATTGCACAACCAGCTAAAACTAAATCTGCTCTCTCGCGTCCAATAAAAGGACTTATGACACGTTTTTCTATATCCCATGATAATAGGCGTTGTGTCATAAGTGTAATGTCTGCATCATTCATCCAAATGCCATCCACTTTTTTCCTATCATAACGCTCTAAATTAAGATACATTCCTGCTAAAGTCGTAACCGTACCGGAGGTTCCCAAAAGATGAAACTTCGAACCTTGTGCTAACTCTCCTAATTTATGACGATCTGAAAAATTATTTAATAACCCTCGCACATAGCTTTTCATTTTTTCAAAATCGTCTAAGCTAATATCATTCCCTCCAAAACGTTCAGCAAGCGTAACAACACCAACAGGAAGAGAAGTCCAAGCGATAATTTGTCGAGCTAAACGAAAAGAACGCTTTTGAGAAACATCCAGTAGCACAATTTCTGATGATCCTCCTCCGATATCAAAAAGCACAATTGCGTCAGTATTTGGTTCAACAAGTGTACTACACCCTGTAACAGCAAAACGCGCTTCTGTTTGCCGATCAACAATTTCCAATTCAAGACCTGTCTCCTCCAAAACACGCTGAATAAAATGTCTACCATTTTCTGCAGAACGACAAGCTTCCGTTGCAATCAAGCGATAACGCTTAATATGCCTTTGTTTTAGCTTTAAATGACAAATCTTTAATGCTTCAATCGCACGATCCATAGCTTGTGTATTAAGAAAACCGTTATTTATTAAACCTTCTCCCAATCGTACAATACGAGAAAAAGCATCAACAACACGAAAATATCCAGGTTTACTGGGAGATGCGATAAGAAGACGACAATTATTTGTTCCGAGATCAAGTGCCGCATAAAGAGGTGGAGATTTTACTGGATGGAACCGTCGAAGAAAAGGTGCTTTGAGTTTTTTTGTTTTTTGAGTACCTATCATTATCTGGTTATGAAACTCAAAAGCTGTCTCAGATTGAACAAAAACCTGTTTCTGTTCATAATGTTTTTTTCTCTGTTGTCTCTTTATATCAACAAGGACAGAGTATGCCTCTGTTCGTGACAATGCAGAAAGATTATTTGTATTACTACCGCACTGATCATACAACTGATCTGCTTTGGTATCGTATATTTCTCCTCGCTTTAACTCTTTTGAACCATAATTTAACGGGGTCATGTCCCTTATCCCTTGAGCGTTCCCCCAATAAATAAACGCGAAAACTCTTCTGCTCATTCCTAAATAAAGCAATAATGCAGCATCAAATGATATATACAAGAAATCATTCTTTCTTTTTCTATCATTAAAATTTTCTACACTAACATCATTCAGATTTTTGTATAATCTTTCGGTTGTTTCCGTGAAATCATGCATCTCTTTATGAACTTAAAACTATAAATTAATCGTTTACGTTCACATCAATTTTTATAAATTATGCTCTTTTCTTGATACCATTCACACGGAGCACACCTCTATTGTAACAAACCTACACTATCATACTATTTGCTGACTCTTAAGGTTACAACAACCTATACATTAGTACGGTTTATAAGAAAAAATTTTTTTAATCTCGTTATCCACACACGAGCTTCGTCTGTTATATGCGATGAAATGGCTTTGATTATGCTGGAATAAAAGTTCTGTAGTACCACAAAATGCAATTACAATAGCTGTTATTTTGTGAATACCAATAAAAACCATCATTCAAAAAAATCTCTAGAATTATAAATTTATCTGAAAAATATTAATGCATAATCAGACCGCTTTAAAAATCCATTTGAAGCTTAAAAAAAGAATTTAGTCTACTCATTATTGTAAGGAATAAATCGAGTATTTCTCATCTTTTTTACTTTTAATAACTAACGAAATCATTCTTTAAGCATTACGGGAAACACTAACTTGATTTTCTATTACATATAAAGAACTTACTGTGACTTTATATTCATAAAACTCTCACTCTTTCCAACAAATCACCTCGATATCATATTATATAAAACTTCTTACTTATTTGACCTTATAATTTACACTCAGAAATATAATACAACAATTTATGGAAAAATGACTCTTGTTAAAAATACTCGATGGATTCTAAGGACGGAAAGAATTAAGTGCTGCATTTAACCCTTTAAATGGTACAGTAAAAGAAAATACCTTACCTTCTTTAGTTTTATAGGAAATACGTACCTTATTGTTCTGCTCTATTTGTTTAGTCAAAACCGGCCCTACAGGTGATTGTGCCAAACAAACCGTTTCATTACATTGCGTATAATTAATAAGAACAGGTTTTTTAACATCTTTTACAAACATTTGAATCGGAACATTTATATCAGAATTTGGCAATGTTCGAAAAAGCATCACTGCTTGACCACTTGTCGTAGAAACAAGAGACCAACTAAAAATGGTATTTCCTTCTTGATCATGAACCGTCTGTGTTACATTACATATACCTTGCTTATGTTTAAGCTTTTGTTTTTCGTCACAAATCAAAGTCCAATCATAAAACTGCATAATAATTCGACGTGTTTCGCCAGGTTCTCCCTTAGGTATCGATAAGTGCGGTGGATGCACTGTATAAATATTATTGTTCTCGTTGGCAAAGCTTTCGCTCTTGCCTATTAAGGCAAGAGCAAACAGCAGAACCTTTACTAACATACTTCTCGTTTTTACAATAACAGCCATTTTTTCTATTATCATCTCAACCTCAGAGTAATTCCAGCGCCTATTCCCCAATGACCTCCAGCACTTGTCACAGATACATTCGAGCGAATATTTCCATCTTCAGATGTATAACCAGCACCAATAGCAAGTGCAGATTGACTGCGCCATAAACCACTCCCAAATGAAACACTTAAAGATCCTGGTATATCATAGTAACGTAAGTTGGACACCGCTAGACCAATAGCAGCAGCTTGTCTTGCTTCTTTCCGAACATCCTGAATAGCATAATTCAATGTCTCAAACTTCATATCCGTATAGGATTTCGACTCGTTTACACCATCATTGACAAGACCACTAACTTTCTCATCCGTATACTTATTGGCATCTTCAAGAACTATCTTCATCTGCTCTTCAGTATAATCATGTAACTGACCACCATTAACAGCTTGCTGAGAACCTGTTTCAATCTTGCCTGCCGCTACATTGTCTATCATAACAGGTTCGCTGTCATTGCCTCCTACTAACGTAATACTATTGGTCTTTTTCCCATCACTATCTTTATCATAGTTAACAACGCCATCTGTTACGGCTACTTCAATATCTTTCACATGTTGATCTATCGTATCTACTTTGTCTTCAACCTCTTTTACCCTCTCATTCGTGCTCCAAAGCTGACCACCATTAACAACTTCTTGCGAGCCTTCTTCTATCTTACCATCCAATACATTCGTAATCTTACTCGACTTACCATCATGCTTCGCATCATACGCACCTTCTTTTTCATTCCAATTCAAACCATTGCTCGCCACATTCTTCTCAACATCATGAATACGCTCGTTGATACTCGTCATACCGTCACTGACACCATCAAAAGCTCCTGCTACATCATGATAGATCTGCTTTTCTGACGAACTACCATCAGAATTGAATTGCGCAACCTTGAATTCCGGAGCCCTCCATTCGCCACCTTCATAGCTAGCTCCCCCTCCTAAATACATCGCTAGCGTCTGATGCAAGGAATAAAGCTGAGAACCATTCACCGCTTCCGTCGAGCCTTCAGAAAGTGTTCCAGCTTTCACGCCAGAGAGACTACGTGTATCACCATTCATGTTTGCAATTGTGATTGCACTACCCTCTTTTTCACCACCTATCTTGATTACCTTCGTAGCATCATCCTGCTTAACAAGACTATCTCCTACAACTTTATTAATCTCATTCTGAAGCTCTTTATGAATATTCGTGAATGAATCACCAACACCAGCAAAGGCAGACGCAACATCATCATAGCTCTGCTCTTCAACGGCACTACCATCTTCTTTGACGATCTTAACTTTGAAACTTGGAGCACTCCATTCGCCACCTTCATAGCTAGCTCCTCCTCCTAAATACATCGCCAGCGTCTGATTCAAGGAATAAAGCTGAGAACCATTCACTGCTTCCGTCGAGCCTTCAGAAAGTGTTCCAGCTTTCACGCCAGAGAGACTACGTGTATCACCATTCATGTTTGAAATTGTGATTGCACTACCCTCTTTTTCATCACCTATCTTGATTACCTTCGTAGCATCATCCTGCTTAACAAGACTATTTCCTACAACTTTATTAATCTCATTCTGAAGCTCTTTGTGAATATTCGTGAATGAATTCCCTACACCAGCAAACGCTTTAGCAACATCATCATAACTTTGCTCTTCAACAGCACTGCCATCTTCTTTGACGATCTTAACTTTGAAGCTTGGAGCACTCCATTGACCTTCCTTATATTCAGCGCCACCACCTAAATAACTTGCAACAGTCTTATTCGTATCAAAAAGCTGAGAACCATTGACCGCCTCACTCGATGCTTCCGAAAGCGTTCCTGATTTCACACCGGAAAGAGTCCGTGCGGCACCATCAATATTCGAAAGCTTAACTTCTGTACCACTCTTTTCACCCCCGACACTAATAGCATGTGTCTTTTCATCTTGTTTAACAAGACTATCTCCCACAACTTGGTTAATCTCATTCTTAAGCTCTTTGTGAATATTCGTGAATGAATTCCCTACACCAGCAAATGCTTTAGCAACATCATCATAACTTTGCTCTTCAACAGCACTGCCATCTTCTTTGACGATCTTAACTTTGAAGCTTGGAGCACTCCAATGACCTTCTTTATATTCAGCGCCACCACCTAAATAACTTGCAACAGTCTTATTCGTATCAAAAAGCTGAGAACCATTGACCGCTTCACTTGAGCTTGCAGAAACCTCTCCATTGGAAAGAAACTTAATTTTACTGTTGCCTTTCTCATCACCCTTTCTATGTGTTGCTACAAACGCCTTTTCAGAATCACTCCACAACAACGCATTCTGCTTAATATTTTCAGTAACCTCCGTGTTGTTTTGAGTAAACTCTTTGTAAAGATTCTCAAAAGAGCTTCCTACCCCTGCAAAGGCTTGCGCTACATCATCATAGCTCTGCTCTTCAACCTTGCTACCATCCTCATTGACAGTCTTAAATTTGAAACTTGGAGCCTTCCAAATTCCATTCTCATAACCAGCATCACCGCCTAAAGACTGCGCAACATTGCTTCCCAAAGCATAAAGCTGAGAACCCGTTACCGCATCACTTGAGTTTACAGAAACCTCTCCATTCGCAAGTAACGTGATCTTGCTGTTTTTCTTGTCACCATCAGTTCCATGTGTCGCAACAAATGCGTGATCATTATCACTCCATAACAACGCATTCTGCTTAATATTTTCAGAAATCTCATTCGTATTTTCTGTAATCTCTTCATGAAGCTTTGTGAATGAATGATCAACACCAGTAAATGCATCCGCTACACTTTGATAACTCTTATCCTGCACTGTGTAGGTCGGTGCTACACCTTTAAACACATCGGCTCCACCACCTAAGTACTTCGAAGTATTATCAGAAACTGTTTTTAGATTATTCGTTACTGTCGTAACATTCTGATTGGTCGTAAAAAGTTGCGAACCATTCACTGCTTCTGTCGAAGCCTCTGCAAGTTCTCCTGCTTTTACACCTGTGAGAGTCCGTGCCGCACCATCAGTGTTTACAAACGTAACTTTCGTACCGCTCTTTTCACCTCCAACCGCAATAACACGTGTCTTCTCATCTTGCTTAACAAGACTATCACCCACAACTTGGTTAATCTCATTCTTAAGCTCTTTATGAATATTCGTGAAAGAACTACCAACTCCAGCAAACGCTTCCGCTACTGTTTTATAGCTCTGTTCCTCAACCTTATCGCCATCAGCACTCACTGTATTAACCTTGAAGCTTGGAGAAACCCACTTGCCTTCTTTATATTCAGCACCACCACCAAAATAGCTCGCTAACGTATTATTCATCGAATAAAGCTGAGATCCATTCACAGCATCGGTCGATATTTCTGTAAGTGCTCCTGCTTTTACGCCTGTGAGGGTCCGCTCGGCATCACCACTATTGGCAATGTTAATGCTTGTACCGCCTTTTTCTGCACCTATCTTTATCACTTTGCTATCAGCATCCTGCTTAACAAGGCTATCACTCACCACATTGTTAATGTGATTGTTAATATCCGTGACGGCATTCGTCACTTTATTGTGAAGATTGGTGAAAGATGTACCAACACCTGCAAAGGCTTGCGCTACATCATCATAGCTCTTCTCTTCAAGATTATCGCCAGCAGCATTCACTGTATTAACTTTGAAGTTTGGAGCAATCCACTTGCCTTCTTTATATTCAGCGCCACCACCAAAATAGTTCGCTAACGTATTATTCATCGAATAAAGTTGACCACCTGTTACTGCATCCGTGGAACCAGAAGCAATATTACCATCCAAAATGTGGGTAATCTTGCTCGCTGTTCTTTTTCTGCCTTCCCCATGAAGAGCACTAAAGGCACTCTCTTCCTTGCTCCACGATAAAGAATCCTGTGCAACGCCCTCTGAGACTTCTTTAATACGTTGGTTTACATTCTTGATATTCGTATCAAGACCTGTAAACGCAGAGCCAACATCTTTAAACTCTGTTGTCTCTACCTGACCATGAGCATTAACCTGGGATAATTGATAAGTTGGGCCTGTAAAGCTACCTTCTTTAAAGGCTGTATCCCCACCTAAGAACTGTGCAACATCTTGAGAAATGGTATGAATCTGACCGCCTGTAACCACATCATGTGACTTTTCCGCAATCTGACCATCCGCAACATTATGCAAAGCAACAGCAGCTGCATTTTGGCCTTTTCCAAAGGTCACGCTCGTATAATCAATTTTACCATCCTTCTTATCGTAAAGAACAACGGCTGAATCATCTGACTGAAGACTGTTAGAAAGATCCTTCAAACCTTTATCAAATTGCTCTTTATTAACCGCTTCATTATCCTTTGTTGCTTCACCAACACCTGAAAGTGTCCGATCCGTACCAGTCTTGTTGGCTATGTTGATTTCACTGCCTTCTACTTCTTTACCAATAGTGATAACTTTTGTCTTTTCATCCTGCTTCGCAAGGCTATCACTGACAACATTAGTTACATCATTATGAACATTCGTAACAGAACTACTAATATCAGAAAGTGCTTCCGCTACACTCTTATAGCTTTCTTCACC
>NZ_JBHIRS010000001.1:126024-134752 GCF_042197365.1 Bartonella sp. AA168HLJHH
GACAGCTCTGCCTTGTTCTTCTTGCTTCTTCTCATGACGCGCTACAAAGGCATCGGCTTCCTTGCTCCATAACAAAGCATTCTGCTCAATAGTCTGTGTAAGTTCATTGCTGTTCTTAGAAAGCTCATTATGAAGATCTGTCAGCGATGTATCAACACCGCTAAAGGCTGAACCAACATCATGATATGACTGACCACCAACAACATACGTCGGAAGATTGCCTACAAGCACATCAGCACCACCACCTAAATAGTTCGATGTATTTTTAGAAACACTGTCTAGATTAGTAGTCACTGTCGTAACATTTTTATTAGTCGCAAATAACTGAGAGCCATTTACAACTTCTGTCGATTCTGCTGAAAGTACTCCTGCCTTAACACCTGAAAGTATCCGGTCTTCTTTCTTACTGTTGGCAATATTGAGTTCTGTACCTTCTACTTCTTTACCAATAGTGATAACCTTCGTATTATCATCCTGCTTGGCAAGGCTATCACTGACTACATTGGTCACATCATTGTGAACATTCGTGATAGAACTCGCAACTCCAGCAAATGCTTCCGATACACTATTGTAAACCTTTTCCTCACCAGCACTACCATCAGAATTGACAGTTTTAAGCTTGAAGGTAGGTGCAACCCATTCTCCCTTTTCATTATAACCTGCTCCTCCACCAAAATACGTCGCAAACTGTTTTTGCAGATCATAAATCTGTCCACCCGTAATCGCATCACTCGAGCCTGATACTATAGAGCCAGCTGCAAGTGATGTAAGCTTGCTGTTCTCTTTATTGTCCCCATGCGTCGCTACAAACGCACCTTTAGTCTTGCCCCATAACAATGCATCGCCTTGAACTGCTTGCGTAATATTACTTAGTTTTTCATCAAACTTTTTGACCTCATTAGACAGATGAGTGTTCACATTCTTGACACTCGTATCAAGACCCGCAAAGGCGCTACCAACATCGTTATGTGAATTAGCCGTTACTGTACCATCGTCAGAAACATTAGAGATTTTATAAGTCGGAACTGTAAAAACACCCTCTTTAAAGGATGCTTCTCCACCAAGAAACTTAGCTAAATCCTCACCGATTTTGTTAACCTGTCCACCCGTGATTGCATCACGTGAATCCTTGGCAATCTGACCATCAGCAACATTATGAAGACCAACAGCCGCCTTATCCTTACCTTTACCTAAAGTCACACTCGTGTAATCAATGCCGCCATTCTCACCCTCTTTTTTATCGTAGAGAACCACTGCTGAATCTTCTGACTGAAGACTGCTGGAAAGATCCTTCAGACTTGCATCAAGCTGCGCTTTATTGACTGCCTCGTCCCCATTTTGCGCTGCCTTAACACCAGAAAGAATTCGAGCATCACCATCCCGATTTAAAATATTGATTTTATTGCCGCCTCTTTCCGCACCAATAGTAATAAGACCCATCCTATCCTGCTTGACAAGGCTATCACTCACTACATTCGTAATCTCTTTGCTGATCTCATTTTTTACATTCGTAACAGAATTACCAACTCCAGCCAAAGCATCCGCCACATTGCCATAGTCTATCTCTTCAGATTTACCATCATCCTTAACTGTCTTAACCTTAAAACTTGGAGCTTTCCATTGTCCTTGCTCATCATAACCTGCACCTCCACCAAAATAGGTTGCAAGTTGTTCGTTCAGCGAATAAAGCTGTCCACCCGTGACAGCATCCGTTGAATCTTTAGAAACATCACCATCTAAAAGAAACGTAATTTTGCTGTTATCTTGAGTGGCTACAGCTCTGCCTTTTTCTTCTTTGCTCTTTTCATGACGTGCTACAAAGGCATTGGCTTCATCATTCCATAACAAAGCATCACCTTTAACTTGCTGAGTAATATTCGTTATGTTTTTAGTAAGTTCGTTAAACTTATTTGTTACATTATTATTGACATTCTTGATATTGCTATCAAGCTGGCTTTTGTTAACAGCGTCATTATTGTTCTTTGCTTCCCCAACACCAGAAATTATCCGATCCGCACCGCTTTCATTTGCAATATTGATTTCTGCGCCACCTACTTTTGCACCAATAGTGAGACGATGCGTTGTTTTGTCTTGCTGAACAAAGCTCTCGCTTTCCACTTTGGTAATCACATTATTAACCTGTTCAGTCAATTTATTCTGAACATTCGTGATAGAACTTCCAACACCTGTAAGTGCATCCGCTACATTCGTATAGTTCTTGTCAAAAGAAGTACCATCCTCACCAAACTGCTTGATCTTGAAATCCGGTGCTTTCCATTTGCCCTCTTTATCATATCCAGCACCACCACCAAAATAGGTTGCAAGTTGTTCGTTCAGCGAATAAAGCTGACTACCCGTTACGGCATCTGTTGATTTAGCGCTAATCTCACCATTTGCTAGAAACGTAATTCTACTGTTTTCTTGTGTCCTTACAGCTCTGCCTTGTTCTTCTTTACTCTTTTCATGACGCGCTACAAAGGCATCGGCTTCCTTGCTCCATAACAAAGAATCCTGTGCTACTCCTTCAGAAACCTCTTTAATCCTTGCATTCACATTCTTGATATTTGTATCAAGACCTGAAAAAGCGGTTCCAACACCTTGAAAGTCACTCTCTGTTACAACTCCATCTTTAGCAATGTAAGATAATTTATACGTTGGCTGTGTAAGAGCTCCATCTTTAAAGGACGCTTCTCCACCTAAAAACTTAGCTACATCCTCACCGATTTTATTAATCTGTCCACCCGTGATTGCATCATGTGAACCCTTGGCAATCTGACCATCGGCAACATTATGAAGACCAACAGCTGCCTTATCCTTACCTTTGCCTAAAGTCACACTCGTATAATCAGTTTCATCACCTGTTTTATCGTAATGAACAACAGCCGAGTCATCTGATTGAAGGCTGGTAGAAAGATCCTTCAAACCTTTATCTAATTGACCTTTGTTAACAGCGTCATTATTGTTCTTTGCTTCCCCAACACCAGAAATTATCCGATCCGCACCGCTTTCATTTGCAATATTGATTTCTGTGCCACCTACTTTTGCACCAATAGTGAGACGACTCGTTGTCTTATCTTGCTGAACAAAGCTTTCGCTTTCCACTTTGGTAATCACATTATTAACCTGTTCAGTCAATTTATTCTGAACATTCGTGAGAGAACTTCCAACACCGGCAAGTGCATCAGCTACATTCGTATAGTTCTTGTCAAAAGAAGTACCATCCTCACTAAACTGCTTGATCTTGAAATCCGGTTCTCTCCATATGCCCACTTCATCATATCCAGCACCTCCACCAAAATAGGTTGCAAGCGTGTTACCCATTGTATAGAGCTGACCACCATTTACTGCATCTGTTGAGTTTAGGGTAATCTCACCCTTTGCAAGGAACGTAATTCTACTGTTTTCTTGTGTTCTTACAGCTTTGCCTTTTTCTTCTTTGCTCTTTTCATGACGTGCTACAAAGGCATTAGCTTTATCGTTCCATAACAAAGCATCACCTTTAACTTGCTGAGTAATATTCGTTATGTTTTTAGTAAGTTCGCTAAACTTATTTGTTACATTATCATTGACATTCTTGATATTGCTATCAAGCTGGCTTTTGTTAACAGCGTCATTATTGTTCTTTGCTTCCCCAACACCAGAAATTATCCGATCCGCACCGCTTTCATTTGCAATATTGATTTCTGCGCCACCTACTTTTGCACCAATAGTGAGACGATGCGTTGTTTTGTCTTGCTGAACAAAGCTCTCGCTTTCCACTTTGGTAATCACATTATTAACCTGTTCAGTCAATTTATTCTGAACATTCGTGATAGAACTTCCAACACCGGCAAGTGCATCCGCTACATCAGGATATTCTTTGTTTTCTGTTTCGCCATCATCCTTAACGGACTTAACAGTAAATTTAGGAGCGGTCCACGCGCCATTTTCATATTTAGCGCCACCACCTAAATACTTGGCTATATTCGTGGCTACAGTTGTAACATTTTGATTTGTAGTAAACAACTGAGAACCATTGACTGCTTCCGTCGACTCTTCCGAAAGCATTCCAGCGCCCACACCTGAAATGGTCCGAGGGTCGCTTTTAGGGCCGCTAAAATCAAGATCAAATCGTTCCCATAGATCCTTACCAATAGTGATAACTTTTGTCTCATCATTTTTCTTAAGAAGAATACTGCCTCTTACATCAGCAACTTCATTTCTTACGACACTTTCTAAGTCTTTTAACTGTCTAAGATTAACTGCATCGGTAGATTCACTCCCAGCTGCTACGCCTGTAATTTGTCGCGTTATACCCTTAGCAAAATTACCAACACTCACTGCGCCCCGCGTACTTTTCCATTGCGCCTCAGCGCTTTGTGAAGGACCCTGCAACAAAGAAGTGTAACCCAAAGCAGAGGCAGCCCTATCAGATACAGAATCGCTTCCTAGAGCAACACTTCCTTCTGCCGTTGCTTCTGAATAAAAACCCAAAGCAGTAGCATTCTTTGCGGCTGACTTTGCACGATGTCCTATAGCAGTCGTAGCATATTCCAAAGCTTTAGAAACAGAACCAACAGCCGTTGAATAATCAGCCTTCGCAGTTGTATAATCATCTTTAGTATCTTCAGAACCTATTGCGATACTATGCTGGCCCAAAGAGTGCGCCGAGCGCCCTATAGAAATACTACTCAAACCTGTCGCCTTTGCTGCATACCCCAAAGCGATAGCATTTTTTGCTGTCGCCTGTGTAAAGGCACCTACACCTACACCATTATCAGCTGATACTGTTGCATTAGTACCAATACCAATCCCCTCATAATTTTCAACATAAGCTGATAAACCGATAGCTATCGCTCTTTCAGCTAACGCACGTGCAGCGTAGTAATAACAGTTTTTGCCTTCACAGTCTTGCTTATTGCCTATCGCAATAGACGACACAGAGGGCGCATTCGCCCCCTCACCCAACTCAATACCTCTGTCACCACCTCGCTGCAGTTGACTAACAGGAATGAGTTGTCTTGTTGTCAAAGCATTTGTCGTCAAAGCATTTATTGTGGAATTATTATCACTGTTACTAGAAAGAGTATTGATGAGAAAATTTGCGTAGTCACTGGCAACATCCACCTTAGGTGTCGTCGCAACACTCAACGCTGTTATATAATTTTCCTTTGATGCACTAGAAGCCTCTAAATCACTGTTATCGCGATCATAAGCAGAGATAACATTTTGTGGAGCTCCTACAACAGCGCTCTCGACACCTTCAAGGAACATTTTGCTTAAATCGACATTTGCCGAAAAACTAGGAGTAACATTCGATAAGAATGTAGCCGCTATAGCCAACGAAAGAACTTTAACAAAAGAAAAACGAGAACGTTTTAATTCACTCGCAGCTTGTGGGGCATATAATTTTTTCATAACAAACTCTCCAATGAAAAAACTTAAAAACACCTCCAAAACATAAAAAAGACACATTTTAGCATTATTGATATCTTTGGAATTCAGAGTAGACGATCATTGCTTAGAGTGTGAACATTTTGAGTCTTTAGTTTTGTTTTGTTTGCGCTCTCTGTATTGAGACCTAAATGTTTGTTTTTTAGATTATGTTTTGTGGACATAAAGATGACACATTTAGAGTCTAAGTTTTTTAGTGTGCTGTTTTTTCTAACTAAAAAGGGGTCTTTATATTTAATATTACATTTTACTTGGTAGCGGTTACTATAAAATCCTTTGTACTAGGTTGTAGTATGTATTTTCCTAATTATAGACTTTATTTTTATTAGAAAGCATGGTTTTGTTAATAATAAGTAAAGTAAAAAGAAATTGTAATATGTCCGGAATATAGTTTTCCTTGGATAACTGGCTTTTTAGTTGGATTTTTTCTTTTTAATATATCATATAATGATATATGCGCGGTCCTGTGATGTACCTTTTATCTTTACGCACTACTTATCCCCCTTTGAATTATTTTATCAAAATGAGTCTTACTAATATACACTCCCATATTGCTATAGGCTGTTCATGAAAATAGCAACATAAAAATATAACTTTTTAGCAATATGGATTCTACTGTGATCTTTTTTCAACAAAATATAGAAAAATCTTCTATAAAACCTCACAGTTTATAGCCTCATCAAATATTATGCTTATCTCTAGATAAATACTGTGCGTCTGTAAAAAAATATTCCCCCTTATTTCAATAAATAAGGGGGAATGTTTTGTTCTGTTTTCGTTGTTCGTATTATTTTATTTTCAGAGTAATTGCACCACCTATGCCCCAATGACCACCAGCACTCGTGGCAGAGAGATTAGAGCGGATTTTTCCGTTTTCAGATGTATAACCAGCACCAAGAGCAAATGCGGATTGTCCACGCCATGCGCCGCTACCAAATGAGACACTCAAAGATCCCGGCTCGTCGAAGTAACGTAGGTTGGATACTGCTAGACCAACGGCGGCGGCTTGCCTTGCCTCTTTGCGTACGCTCTTAATGTCATAACTTAAAATATTAAACTTCATATCTGTATATCGGTCAGACCGATCAACAGCATCATCAATGGCATTAATAACAATATTATCCACCCGACTATCCGTATATTTTTTTGCATCATCGAGAACAATTTTCATCTGTTGCTGAGTGTAATCATGCAGTTGACCACCATTCACAGCTTCTTTCGAACCTTGTTCAATGCGACCATTGGCAACATTATCAATCATAACAGGTTCACTTTCGTTGCCACCTTTTAGAGTGATCTTATTGGTTTTTTTACCATCAACATCTTTATCATAGTTAACTGCACCATCAGAAAGATTATTAACCGTGTTCTCAATATTATCAACTCTGTCTTCAATATTGAAAACCGTTTCACCAATATTCGTAACCGTAGTGGAAATATTGTCGACTCTGTTTTCAATATGCCTAATATCTTTTTCAACGCCAGTGATACGTTCGTTGGTCTCCCACAGCTGTCCACCATTGACTGCATCTTTTGAACCTTCTGCAATTTTACCATCTGCTACATTGATAATCTTACTTGGTTGACCATCATGGCTAGCGTCATAAGCTTTTTTCTGCTCATTCCAATTTAAACCATTGGACGAGACATTGTTTTCAACACTTTGAATACGGTCGTTTATCTTAGACATACTCTCACTTACGCCGTCAAAAGCACTGGCAACGTTATGATAATCCTTCTTTTCACCAGAGCTCCCGTCAGCTTTGAATTGTGCTATCTTGAAAGTAGGAGCAGTCCATTCTCCATTATTATAGCCAGCGCCACCACCAAAATATGCAGCAAGCTGATTACTCATCAAATAAAGTTGCGAACCATTTATAGCATCGGTTGAGTTAGCAGAAATATCTCCATTAGCAAGAAACTTAATTTTGCTATTTTCTTTGTCTGCTCCATGCTGTGCTACAAATGCCTGCTCATCATTGCTCCACAACAAAGCATCCCCTTTGACTTCTTGTGTAATATCATTGATTTTTTGTGTAAAATTATTGACCACATTCGTGAGATGACTATTCACACTCTTCACATTTGCATCGAGACCACTCAAAGCTGAGCCAACATCATGATAATTGGCTTTTGCCACCTGACCATCTTCAACAATAACAGATAAACTATAGTTTGGTCCTTTAAAAGCACCATTTTCGAACGAGGCACCACCACCAAAATAATTTGCTATATCTCCAGATATTTTTTCAATCTGCCTACCATTGATCGCATCATGCGAATCTTCAGCAATTTTCCCATCTTTAACATTATGGAGGGAAACGGGTGCTGTAGTCTTATCACCACCCAAAGTTATGCTATTATAATTAACGGTATCGTTTTCTTTATCATAAAGAACTGCAGCAGCACTTGTAAGATTAATATCATTAGAAATCTTCTCTATACTTTTATCAAGCTGGGCTTTGTTAACAGCTTCATTACCATTCACAGCTGCCTTCACACCAGAAATTGTCCTATCGTTGCCTGCATTATTTGCAATATTAATTATAGAACCTCCTGTTGCCTTACCTATGGTGATAGTACTTTCATTTTCCTCCTGCTTAACGAGGCTATTTTTTGTCGCATTCGCAATCTGATTTTGGATATTCGTGATAGAAGTATCAACAGCATTAAAAGCAGAACCAACATCATTATGAGAATTACCCTGAATTGTATAAGTGGGAGCCTTACCGTTAGATACATCTGCACCACCACCAAAATACTTTGATATATTTTTAGCAATTGTTGTCAGATTATTTGTAACAGTGTTAACATTCTGATTAGTAGCAAAGAGCTGCGAACCATTCACTGCATCGGTTGAATTAGCAGAAATGTCTCCATTGGCAAGAAACTTAATTTTGCTATTTTCTTTGTCTGCTCCATGCTGTGCTACAAATGCCTGCTCATCATTACTCCACAATAGAGAATCTTTAGAAACACCCTCAATTTTCTGAGTAAATTCATTTGCTACATGTGTTAAGCGGCTATTCACATTGTTGATATTGTCATCAAGCCCTGTCAAAGCGTCACCAACATTATTATGGTCTTTAGATACTGCTACGCCATCTTCAGAAATGCGCGATAAATGATAGAGCGGACCGAACAAAATACCGTCGCTAAATTCCGCATTCCCACCCAAAATGTTTGCTACATCTCCAGATATTTTTTCAATCTGCCTACCATTGATCGCATCATGCGAATCTTCAGCAATTTTCCCATCTTTAACATTATGGAGGGAAACGGGTGCTGTAGTCTT
>NZ_JBHIRS010000001.1:134852-208432 GCF_042197365.1 Bartonella sp. AA168HLJHH
TACCCTGAATTGTGTAAGTTGGTGCTTTACCATTAGATACATCTGCACCACCACCAAAATATTGTGATGTATTTTGACTTACACTTGCAACGTCCCGATTAACCTGCTCCAACTGCGCAAAATTCACTGCATCATCAGGTTCTTCCCCAGCTGCCACTCCTGTAATCTGCTTATTGCCAGCATCAATACCATCCACAGTTATTTTAGCCCCATCAGCAAACAAAATGCCATCATCACTGATAGAGCTTCTCCCAGCGGTAACTCGTTCCACTGTAATATTATTAGCTAGATCAAATGTTACATTATTGTTTTCCCCACCTTTTGTAATCTTAAGGTTGTCACTTGCAGCCGACAAATCTACAGTATCTTGTACACCAACAGCTTTAGCATTTTTACCTCCAACAGATAGTGTCCAACCTTGGTCTACGTATTTTTGTAATGATTTTAACTGTGCAACATTAACGGCATCAGTGTCGCCACTACCAGCTGCCACTCCTACAATCTGGCGCGTTTTTTTTGATTTAGCATCACCAACACTCACTGCACCTAGCGTACTCGCCCATATCATGTCGTCAGAATCTGAAGGGCCTTTAGTTAAAGAATTATACCCGATAGCGCCAGCAGCAACATCAGCCACAGACTCGCTCCCAAGAGCAACACCCTTATGCTCAGTCGCTCTTGCATCTGAACCAATCGCTATCGAAAGATCTGTTTGAGCTTGAGCACCATAACCTATAGCAATTGCTTTTTGTCCACCTGCAAGTGATTTGTTACCGAATGCAATACTATCAACGCCTTTTGCTTTTGCACGCCCACCAATAGCAATCGTATTGCTTGCTACTGCTTCAGACGCAACCCCTATAGCAATACTTGCTTGTCCACCTGCAAGTGCAGCAATACCAAAAGCTTGTGATCCCCCAAACTTTGCAGTTGCAGCCGCTCCAAATGCTGTTGAATAATGCCCCGTTGCGGAAGATCCACACCCAGTTGCAAAAGAATACACACCATAAGCTTCAGGCAGAACATTTGAAAGACCACCGGTTGCTTTTCCCATATATCCCCCCTTACCGGTCAGACCATCATCAACCCAATTAAGCTGAACCTTCGCCCAGTTAAAAGGACGCTTGCCATTAATCTCTTTATTCATAGAAACTCTTTCATATAGTTCCTCTGCAGTGATTTGGTTATTAGTACCTTGATTGCTTCCACCACGATCAACAACATTAAACACACCACAGTAATCCTTATCGCCAGCTAATACAATACTGCCATGGCTAGCGTATTGATAAGACACGCTAGGACCACTTGTACTTTGAACTTTATCACTTGTTATCGCAAGATTTGCAGCAACCACAGGAGAAACACTCGACAAGAGCGTCGCTATAACTGTTCCCAATGAAACAGCTTTAATCAAATTTGGTGTTGAATATTTTTTCATAATACCCCCTCATAACAATAGATTAAAAACACAAAAAAGGTGTGTTCTAGAGCTTTCTTATTTCCCTTGCGTGTTCCTGCTTTTACAGCGTGTTTTAGGACATAAATAAAATTAAGACGTAAGCTGTTGTTTCTGCAACGCCTTTATAGGGTAATTAGGGGTAGGTTCGTGAAAGTCAATTTGAGGAAGGTAAAAAAATACTTAATATTAGAATGGATTTCGTTTTTCTATCAAAGGTTGTGTGTCGTTTTTAGCTTTGATCTCTTTGAAAAAGGTATAATTTTTGTGCCTATTGATCATCCGCTTAGGCATCAGTTTATTTTTCGTGAATAAGATTTTTTATTTCATTAGAGGATTTATGAAAGCTTTTTACTAAAATGCCCCATCTATATCCTTACTAATGGTAATGTGTCTCGTTGCTGTATCCTATTTTACAAAAATACTCACTGCTACTTGTTCTTTTATTCCCTTCAGTTGTGAAAAATTCACTGCATCAGTATTGCTAGTTCCTTCTGCAACATTTGTTACTTTTTTACTTGCCGCATTAATATTACCGGTGGTTATTTGCGGGACATCAGTAATTACTAAGCCTGTTGCATCGACTTTTCTTTTCTCTCCTAATGTTATGCTTTTCAATGCTATATCATTAGCCAAACCAAATATGAGCTTATTTTCATCGTCCTTATCTCTTTTAACCCTGAAGTTACTTCCTCCAGATGAAAAATTTATTGTACTATCTAGCACCCATATCTTTAGCTGCCTCACCAGAAATAGACAGTTTCCAACCTTTTTTTCTTACGACTTCTTCTAAATCCTGCAACTGTCTAAGGTTCACTGCATCGGCAGGTTTGCTACCAGCTGCTACACCTATAATTTGTCGCGTTATGTTTTTACTAGGAACACCAATACTTACTGCAAATTTCGTACTTTTCCATTGAGATTCAGTGTTTTTAGCCGGTCCTTTCAGAAGAGACGTATACCCAAAAACGCCATCAGCCCTACCGGACACAGAGTTGTTCTCAATAGCCCCCCATCAACCGTCACTTTAGAATAAGAACCTAAAGCGATACTTCCAACCCCATTTGCTTTTGAATAGAAGCCCATAGAAATAGCTTCTTGAGCAAATGCATATAGCACGGAATGACCAAGTGAAATCGAACCACATTCCAAAGCTTTAGAAATAGCTCCCACTACTGTTGAATAATCACTCTTCGCAAGTTGTATAATCATTTTCCCCGTATTCGCTCTTCTTATTATATTCACTACCTATTGCGATACTGCTTTTCTCTAAAGCGTAAGCCATATTGCCTACAGAAACGCTTCATTCTTTTTCCGTTTGCGCTCCACTACCCTAAAGCAATACTTGTGTTTGGAGTACGTTGCATATCTGTAGATCGTTGCATTATAAAGCATACGTTTAAAACTATACGAAAATAAAAGCTAAAACTGTCTTCTTTTAATAAAGGGTATATTCGTATTTACATTTCTTGAAGCATTTTAATAAATCAAAATAATAGCAATCAATTTTTTAAATCTTTACCATTAAGGTCTTTTATTCTCAAAAAAAGTTGTCATAGGCTTTTTATATTCGGATTTTATATAATTACGGGTGTTTTATACATTTAGAATAGCTTTAGAGAGCTCTGGAAGAAAGTAAAAAATTTGCCCTTTTCTTCAATTAAGAAAAAGGCAAATCAATTTTATGGATTTAGTCGTTTATTAGTTGAGTATCACATTAACCCCTGTACTTATACCCCAGTGACCTCCAGAAGTGGTAATTGACAAGTTGGAACCAATATCACCGTTCTCTGAAGTATAACCTGCACCAAAAGCAAAAGCAGATTGACTACGCCATAAACCACTACCAAATGCGATTGTTAATTTTCCAGGAATATCACTATAGCGTAAACCAGCTACCGCTAAACCAACAGCTGCTGCTTGTCTTGCCTCTTTTCGAACATCCTCAACAGCATAACTTAATGTCGAAAACTTCATATCCGTATACGAATTAGCCTCACTAACTCCATCTTTTACAAGATGAGAAACTTGCTCATCCGTATACTTATTGGCATTTTCAAGCACAAAATCCATCTTATCTTTTAATTGACCGCCATTAACCGCTTCTTTCGAATCCTTTTCAATCTTTCCATCGGCTACATTGGCTATTAATACTGGAGAACTGTCATCTCCACCAACTAATGTAACTTTATTGGTCTTTTTGCCCGTTTTTTTATCTTTATCGTATTGTACAGATCCCTCCGTAACTTTATTTTCAATATCCTTGACCTGATCTGTAATCATTTGCTGAGTTTCCCAAAGCTGTCCTCCATTCACAGCTTCTTTTGAATCTCTGTCTACCTTGCCATCCTCTACATTGATAATCTTACTTGGACTCTTAACACCCTGAGCATCAACATGAGATGCATCATAGCTTCCTTTTTCTTCATTCCAATTCAGACTATTCGAAGAGGTACTCTTTTCAACTTCTTTTATACGATCGTTGATAGTGCTCATGCTGTCATTAACAACATCAAATGCTTCAGAGACATTATTACGCTCCTCTTTATCACCTTTCGTACCATCCTTATTAAAGACCTGAACGGTGAATTTTGGTCCTTGCCAGTTTCCTTCCTTATCATAACCAGCTCCTCCACCAAAATATGAGGCAAATGTCTGTTGAAGTGTATAAATCTGACCACCATTAATCGCATCAGTCGAATCTTCTGATATCTTTCCTTTCGCAAGGAACGTGATCTTGCTGTTTTCCTTTTTACCTTCTTTCTCATGCTGTGCTATAAACGCACCTGCATCATCACTCCACAACAACGCATTTTGCTCAATGTTGCCTGAAATCTCATTATGAAGATTCTTGAAAACCTTATTTACACCGGCAAACGCGGCTGCAATGCTATCATAATCCTTCTCTTCAAAACTTCCATCTTCTTGGAAAGTCATTATCTTGAAACCTGGAAGCGCCCAGCCATCACCATCATACTTAGCATCACCACCAAAATACTTTGCTAGCGACTGATTCAGATCATAAATCTGTCCGCCATTAACCGCATCACTCGAGCCTGATACTATAGAGCCAGCCGCAAGTGATGTGATCTTGCTTGCTTTTCTGTCTTCACCTTCCCCATGCAGAGCTACAAAAGCTTTGTCACCATCGCTCCAAGATAAAGAATCTTGTGCAATTCCCTCTGAGACCTCCTTAATGCGAGCGTTCACATTCTTGATATTGTCATCAAGCCCTTTAAAGGCAGAACCAACATCGGTATGCGGTTTATCTGTTACTTCGCCACCTTTATCAATACTGGATAAATTATAAGTTGGCCCTTTAAAAGCACCATCCTTAAATTCAGCATCTCCACCCAACAATTTTGCTATATCCATTGAAAGGATGTGAACCTGCCCTCCATTGATAACATCCGTTGAGTTTTCCGCAATCGATCCGGCGGCTACATTATGGAGCGCAACAGGTGTAGCATCCTTCCCTTTCCCAAAAGTTACATTTGTATAATCAGTTTGATTATCTGTTGTTTTATCGTAAAGAACAACAGAAGAACTATCAGACAGAAGGGTATCAGAAAGATCCTTCAAACCTTTATCAAATTGTTCTTTGTTCACGGCTTCATTGTTTTTTTCTGCCGCCTTTACACCAGAAAGAGTTCGATCCTTACCACCCTTGTTTGCGATATTGATTTCACTACCTTCTACTCCTTTACCAATGTTGATAACATCTTCATTTTTCGTAACAAGCAAATTACTGATTACATCGCTGATCGCAGTTTGAACCTTTGTGAAAAGTTTACCCACACCTGAAAATGCATCTGATACATTCTTATAGCTTGATTCAGCTTCAGTGCCATCATCATTGATAATTTTGAGCTTAAAATCAGGAACTTTCAATTCCCCATCCTTATATTCAGCGTCATCAGAAAAATATTTTGCAACCTTATCGCCCAGTGAATAAAGTTGAGAACCATTTACGGCATCCATCGATTCTTTCGTAATATCTCCTACAGCAAGCGATGTGATTTTACTTGCCTTTCTGTCATCACCTTCCCCATGCTGGGCAACAAAAGCTTTGTCAGCATCGCTCCAAGATAAAGAATCTTGTGCAACTCCTTCTGAGACTTCCTTAATGCGAGCATTCACATTCTTGATATTGTCATCAAGTCCTTTAAAGGCAGAACCAACATCGGTATGCGGTTTATCTGTTACAACACCTTTTTCATCAATATTCGATAATTTATACTCTGGTACTTTAAAGTTTTTGCCATCAAAGGATACATCTCCACCTAAAATTTTTGATAAATCCTCAGTGATTGCATGAAGCTGATCGCCATTAATCGCATCACTCGAAGCTGATATTATAGAACCAGCGGCAAGTGATGTGATCTTGCTGTTTTCCTTTTCTCCATCTTTTTCCCCATGCTTGGCTACAAAGGATTGTTCTTTACCATCCCACAACAGAGCATCGCCTTGGACAGATTCTTTGATATTCGTGACTTTGTCATTAAAATCATTAACGATGTTCTGCACATTCTTATTCACACTCTGGAAATTCTTATCAATTCCGTCAAAGGCTTCCGCTACATTATTGTAGGTTTTTTCTTCAACTTCAATTTCATTGCTCTCTAAGTTGAAAACTTTGAGTTTGAAGGTTGGTTTGTTCAATATGCCATTCTCATACGTAGCATCGCCGCCAAAATATTCTGCAACTTTGTTGCCCAGTGCATAAAGCTGGGAACCTGTTATAGTTTCGTGCGAATCTTTCTCTACCTTACCATCAGCGACATTAACAATCTTGCTCGCATCCTTCTCACCATGAGCAGCATTGTAGGCACCATCATCACCTACACTGCCATCCCAATTTAAACTATTCGAAGAGATGTCCTTTTCAAACTCCTTAATACGAGCGTTCACATTCTTGATATTATCATCAAGTCCTTTAAAGGCAGAACCAACATCGGTATGCGGTTTATCTGTTACAACACCTTTTTCATCAATATTCGATAATTTATACTCTGGTACTTTAAAGTTTGTTCCATCAAAGGATACATCTCCACCTAAAATTTTTGATAAATCTCCAGTGATTGTATGAAGCTGGCCACCATTAACGGCATCTGTCGAATTTGTGCTAAGATCTCCACCCGCAAGACCTGTTATTTTTTTACCTGCAGCATCAATACCATCCGCTATTACTTTGGGACCATTTTCAATGGTTAATCCCGTTTTATCTAAAGTGACGTCTTTTAATTTTACACTGTTCAATGTGACATCTTGTGCCAAATCAAATGTTATTTTTTTGTCTTTATTTTCTGTTGTATCACTATTTTTAATCTCAAAGTTTTTGCTTCCAGAAACCAAATTTAATATATCACCCGGCTGAAAGTTTGAAACAGCCTTATCATTAAGAGAAAGTGTCCACCCTTGTGCTACAAATTCTCTTAATTTTTTCAGCTGTGCAATGTTGACGGCATCAGTGTCTGCATAACCCGCTGCTACACCTGTAAGCTGTCGTGTTATCTTATTCGGAGTATCACCAACACTAAAAGCTCCTTGAGTGCTCTTCCATATCACACCATCATCCGTTGACTGGCTCCCTATGGAAGGATCATAGCCAACTGCGGACACTGAGTTACGAGAAACAGATTTATAACCCACAGCAACACCACCCTCAGGAAGTACTTGTACATTTGAACCTAATGCCATACTATTTTTAGCTGTTGCAGCTGAAAGTCCACCTAATGCAATACTATTTTCACCAGATGCATTTGCAAAACCACCTAATGCAATACTATTTTCACCAGATACATTTGCAGAACCACCTAATGCAATACCATTGTTGGCAGTTGCACTTGAAAGCTTACCTATAGCAATACTTTCTTGCCCACCTTTTCCCTCACTGGCAGCAATTGTAATGCTCTCCGTTTCGGCATGCCATTTAAAGACACTATCATCGGTAGCTTTTTTAATCTCATTGTGAAGATTTACATAAGACTTACCCACACCTTCAAAGGCTTTGGCTACATTTGGAAAACTTTCTTCTTCAATCTCATTCGTCTCAGGATTTAAAGTTTTAATTTTGAACTCTGGATTATCCCATTGACCATTCGTAAATTTAACACCACCGCCTAAATATCCAGCTATATGGGTAGCTACAACATTCAACTGACTACCATTTACCACCTCTTGTGAATCTGCACTAAGATCACCAGATGTAACACCCGTTACCTTTTTATTTCCAGCATCAATACCACCGGTGGTTATTTTCGGACCATCAGTAATTACTAAGCCCGTGGCATCGAAGGTATTTGTACCTGTCTTTACGCTCTCCAGTGCAATGTCTTGCGCCAGATCAAATTTTACTTTATTGTCATCTTCGCCCTTTGTAATATTTAGGTTGCTACTTCTAGCGGAAAAATCTACCGCGCTATTCATAAGAACAGTGGTAGCATTTTTATCTCCAACAGAGAATTTCCAACCGTTTTGTCTTACAACTTGTTCTAAGTCCTGCAACTGTCTAAGGTTCACTGCATCGGTAACATTAGAACCAGCAGCTACGCCTGTAATTTGTCTGGTTATACCCTTACTATAATCACCAACACTAACTGAGCCCCGCGTACTTTTCCATTGCGCCTCGATGTTTGTTGCAGGACCCTGCAACAAAGAAGTGTAGCCAAACTCACCAGCAGCCCTATCGGATATAGAATCGCTTCCTAGAGCAACACCTCCCGCAACCGTCACATTAGAGCTAGCGCCTATAGCAATTCCCTGCGTCGCCTGCTCCTTTGCATATGCATTGTACCCCATAGCAATCGCTTCATTTGCATAACTATGTGCTTTACTACCGAAGGCTATTGAAAAATCACCAACTGAAACTGTTCTCTCTTTTTCATCATAACTATCGGTTAGAGAAGAGCCGATTGCAATGCTATTTTTAGTATTTCTACTACTACCAGCTAAAGCAGTTAAGCCGATAGCAATCCCTTGGTCAGCCTTTGTCTGCGCTACTTGCCCGAAAACAATAGCATCATGCGCTTCTCCCTGAGCTCGTTCACCATAGACAAGAGGATTACCCAAATCATCCCTAGTTATCTGATCTCCCTTTACAACTCCTGGAGTTAAAGCTGCTCTTGTTATTTTTTTACTTCCAGCATTCATATCAATTGAACGTATCGAATCGCTGGTTTCTGCCAAAACATTCACTATAGGACTATAATTACTTACACCAGTAAGAGTTTTGGTTAAAAAATTTTCATAGTCATCAGCAGCACTTACCTTGAATGTCAAAGCAACATTCAGCGCTGTTAAATAATTTTCCTGTGATGAACTAGAAGAATCCAAATCATTCGAAAAAACAGGGGAAACACTGGCTAAAAGTGCCGCTATTGAAGTCAAGGATAGGACTTTAATAAAAGGAAAACGAGAAAATTTTAAATTGCTCCCTGCTAATTTTGTATATAATTTTTTCATAATGAGCTCCCCAATGAAAGAAATAACTATAAACACAAAAAAGACACATTTAAACGCTATTAGGTCCTCCAAAATTGGTTTTTCTAAACGTATTCAAAAATTTAGTACCTGACTGAAAAGATAGAGACGTTGTGTTTTAGGTTTTATGGTTAATGCGTTTTGCTCTTTTACATTTCCTAAGAAAGTAAATTTTTTTGTGGTGATTGGTTTTTTTTAACCTTTAAACTTATTTGTTGTTTTTTGCAAGGGGTAGAGTTAATTTAGCGTATTGTTTTATAGCTTCTTCCAGTAAAGTTGAAATACATTTGAATGGAGATTTTTGTCTTAGTAGAAAGCTTTTTAATAGATTTGTAGAGAGCAAAAGGTTTTTTTATCTGTAGAGTGCTACAGATTTTTCAGATTTAAAAATTAAAGAAGAAAATAATAAACTTATAATTTATGAAAAAACTCACTATCTTATTTTGAAATAAGAAGTTCATTTTGTTGAAAGCGTCCGGTTTTTCTGTTTTTTAAACCTGTATTTATCGTTAGCGCTTATCAATTTATATATATATATTTACATACCTAACAACAATTCACCCCTGCCTCATGAGACAGGGGTGAGAAGGAGTTTTTATGTATTTTGTTTATTATCAATTCAATGTCATATTGAATCCCGCACCTACACCCCAGTGACCTCCAGAAGTTGTTGCGGATATGTTAGAGCGGTATTTTCCATTTTCTGAGGTGTAACCTGCACCAAAGGCAAATGCAGACTGACTACGCCATAAACCAGTACCAAATCCAACGCTTAATTTTCCAGGTGTATCATTGTAGCGTAAGTTAGACACCGCAAGACCAATAGCCGCTGCTTGTCTAGCCTCTTTTTTCACACTCTCAATACTATAGTTTAAGACATCAAACTTCATATCTGTATATTGCTTAGCCCGATCAACAGCATCATCAATCGCATCAATCACAATATTATTAACCCGTTGATCTGTATACTGCTTGGATTCATCAAGAATAATCTTCATCTGTTCTTTAGTATAATCATGAAGTTGACCACCATTTACAGCCTCTTTCGAGCCTTTTTCAATTTTACCATCAGCTACATTATCAATCAGAACAGGTTCACTGGCATCCCCCCCCGCTAATGTGATTTTATTGGTTTTTTTGCCGTTTTCATCTCTATCATAACGAACAGCATCCTCTTCAATGCCGTCAACTCTATTATTGATGTTATCAACTTTGGCATCAATATTGATAACTGTATCACCAATATCAGCAATCGTATTGGAAATGGTATCAACTCTGTTGGTAAGATGCTTCACATCTTTTTCAACACCAGTAACACGTTCATTGGTTTCCCAAAGTTGCCCACCATTGACGGCATCTTTCGAGCCTTTTTCAACTTTACCATCAGCTACATTGATAATTTTATTCGGCTTTCCATCGCGACCAGCATCATAGGCTTTTTCTTTATCATTCCACTTTAAGGCATCTGAATCGACCTTGTTGATGACATCATCAATACGGTTATTAATATTTGACATATTTTTATTGACGTCACCAAAAGCATCAGCAACATTATGGTGCTCTGTCTCAACAGTCGTACCATCAGCATTGACTTGAACAATCTTAAAAGTAGGATCTGTCCATTTGCCATTCTCATATTTGGCACCGCCACCGAAATAATTCGCAAGTTGGTTATTCATGGAATAAAGTTGGTTGCCCGTAATGGCATCTGTTGAACCTTGAGCAATCTCACCATCCAAAAGATACTTCAATTTGCTGTTTGTTTTCTTGCCATCTTTTTCATGACGTGCCACAAATGCTTCTTCCTCATCATCCCACAGTAAAGCATCTTTAGAGAAATCTTCAATTTTCTGGTTAAACTCATTGGATACATTCGTTAAGCGTTGATTCACATCTTGAACATTTTTATCAAGACCTGTTAAAGCATCACCAACATTGTAAAAATTAGCCTTCCCTACTTCACCACCTACAATAGCGGATAAAGTATATTTCAGCCCTTCAAAAGCACCGTTAATGAACTTTGCACCACCACCAAAAAACTTTGCAATATCTGCTGATATTTTATTAATCTGACTACCATTGATTGCATCGTTGGAATTTTCAGAAATGCTACCATCTTTTACGTTATGAAGAGCAACTGGTCCGTTGTTCTTATCGCCGCCCAAAGTTACACTACCATAATTAACACTATTATCGTCATTCTTATCATAGAGAACCGCAGCAGCAGTTACTGTCTCAATATCCTTCGTAATATCCTTTATGCTTTTATCCAGTTGGTCTTTGTTAACAGCTTCATCGCCCTTCTCTGCTGCCTTAACACCAGAAATAGAACGCGCTACACCAGCATATCCCGCAATATTGATCTCAGTACCAGCTGTATCCTTACCAATAGTGATAGGAGCAGAAACTCCGTCTTGCTTAACAAGACTATTTTTTACCACTTCGGAAATCTTATTATCAATATTTGTGATCGAAGTATTAACACCTGTAAACGCTTCCGTAACATTATGATAGGTCTCCCCCTGAATAAGGAAAGCTGGTTCTATACCGTTCAATACATCTGTACTACCACCAAAATATTTCGATGTATTTTGAGCGACTGTTTTGAGATCATTGTTAACAGTTGTAACCTTCTTATCCGTAGCAAAAAGCTGTGAACCATTTACCGCTTCCGTTGATGTTTGAGAAAGTTCTCCATCTTTTACACCGGAAAGTGTTCTTTCTTGCTTATCTTTATTTACAAGGCTGATTTCAGTACCACCGGTTGCTTTACCCACAGTAATAAGACCATCTTCTCCCTCCTGCTTCACAAGACTATTTTCTGTCACATTATTAATCTGATTATAAATATCTGTGATAGAATTATCGACACCCTCAAAAGCATCAGCGACATTATGATGCGTTTTCTCAACAATAGTGCCATCCTCATTACGCTGAGAAACTTTGAAAGTAGGATCGCTCCACTCTCCATTCTCATAGCGAGCACCACCGCCAAAATAATGCGCAATCTTATCGCCCATCTTATAAAGTTGAGAACCATTTATTGCCTCTGTTGAATCTCCTGAAATATCGCCATCCGCAAGGAACTTAATCTTACTATCTGTCTTCTGTCCATTTGGTCCACGCAGTGCGACAAACGCTTTTTCCTCTTCACTCCAAAGTAACGCGTCTTGAGAAAATTTATCAAATTTATCATCAAATTTCTTGTCTACATATTGTATATGTTTATTCACATTTTTGACATTCGCATCAAGCCCAGTCAAAGCATCACCAACATTGTCAAATGTTTTCTGTACTACTGTACCATCTGCAGAAACCGTAGATAAATTATACTGTGGTCCAACAAAAACACCATTTTCAAACGAGGTATTACCACCAAAGAATTTTGCAACATCTCCAGCTATTGTATTAATTTGACTACCATTTACAGCTTCCATGGAGTCTTTGGAAATTTCACCATTTTTTACACCTGCAATGGTTCGCTCTCCCTCAGTACCTGTGATATCAATTTTCGTACCGCCTTTTTCAGCACCAATAGTGATAAGCTTCTGATCTTCTTTCCATTTAACAAGACTATTTTCTGTTACATTATTAATCTGACTATAAATATCTGTGATAGAAGTATCAACAGCAGCGAAAGCATCCGTTACATTGTCGTGTTTTGTATTCTGAACCGTAAAAGTTGGTTTGATACCATTAAGTATATCTGTCTCCTCACCACCAAAAAAATCCACTATATTAGTAATATAATTAAACAGTTGATGGCCATTTATTGCTTCTGTTGAATCGGAACTGACTTTTCCAACTGCAACGCCAGAAATAATTCGATCTCTGCCTTCAGAGTTCGCAATATTGATTTCGATACCTTCTTTTTCAGCACCAATGGTAATATTTTTTTTACTTTTACTCCATTTAACAAGACTATTGTCTTCTATCTCAAACTTCATTTTATATAATTGTGAAAGATTAACAGCATCATGCTCATTGCTACCATCTGCGACTCCTGTAATTTTTGTATTGGCGGCATGAATACCACCCTTGGTCATTCTTGGGCCATCTTTGATCATGAAACCGGCATTACTCATTCTGCTGTCCCCTGTTTCTACACGACCAACTTTAATATATTCGCTTAAATCAAACTTTACTTCATTGTTATCACCTTTGGTAATTTTTATATTTGTGTTCTCACTCTCATTATTATCATCGTCTTTATGCTTAACTGCAACAAACTTTACTGTACTTCCTGCTTCAACATCTGTAGCTTCTTCATCTTCAACAGCAAGTTTCCAGCCCGTTTCCATCCCCGCTGTAAAGTCTTTCAGCTGTTTATAATTTACTGCATCAGTATCATCAGTACCAGCTTTCACTTTTGTAATCTTTTTGCCACCAGCATCAATACCTTTCATAGTTATGCTTGGACCACCATCAACAAACTTAAAGCCATCGTTGCTCATAATGCTGTTGCCTGTCGTGACACTCGTGAGCTTAAGAGTATCATTCAAAGAAAATGTAACTTTATTACTGTCTTTTGCAATTTTTATATTTTTGCTACCATCTTCATTTTCACCAGCAACAAAATCTACTGTACTCCCAGCTTTAACATCTGTAGCATTGTTACCATCAACAGAAAGTTTCCAGCCATTTTCTGCAAGTGTCCTTACCTCTTTCAGCTGTTCATAATTTACAGCATCAGTATTGCCTTCTGCCTTAGCTACTCCTGTAATTTTTTTATCACCAGCATTAATACCATTCAAAGTTATGCTTGGTCCATTACCATCAATAAACTTAAAGCCCTCATCACTCATAATGCTGTTGCCTGTCGTGACACTCGTAAGCTTAAGAGTATCATTCAAAGAAAATGTAACTTTATTACTGTCTTTTGCAATTTTTATATTTTTGCTTCCGTCCTCACCCGCATCCGCAACAAGATCTACTGTACTCCCAGCTTTAACATCTGTAGCATTGTTACCATCAACAGAAAGTTTCCAACCTGCTTCAGCAAGTGTTCTTACCTCTGTCAACTGCTTATAATTTACAGCATCAGTATCTTCTTCCCCTGCCGCTACTCCTTTAATCGTTTTATTACCAGCATGAATACCATTAACAGTTATGCTCGGCCCCTCATCACCGTCAAATCTAAAGCCAGCAGCATCCATAATGCTGTCTCCTGCTGTGACAGTCATTACCTGAATATCATCAGCTAGATCAAATGTGACATTGCGATCATTATCTTTTTCGATCTTGATATTTTTTGTACCTTTATTGTCAGCTGACTGAAAATTTACTGTACCATTTGGACCAATAGCCGTAGCATTTCCACCGTTAACAGCAAGCTGCCAACTCGTTTTGTTCGCGTTTTTCACCTCTTGCAACTGTTTATAATTCACTGCATCGTTAGGTTCAGACCCATCTGCTACGTTTGTGATCTTTTGCTTGGCTGCATCAATACCATCAATAGTCATGCTTGGACCATCATTACCATTAATAAAAAAGCCGTCTACAGTCATGCGTGAACCGCTTTCACCGTTAACAAAAAAGCCATCATCACTCATCGTGCTTTGGCCTGTGGTGACTTGCGTCAATTTAAGATGATCATTTAAAGTAAATTCAATTTTATGCTTATTATCTGCAGTGTTTTTTGCAATCTTTAAGTTGTCTTTTCCCGCTTCTTTTTCACTTTTCACTGAAAAATCTACGGTATTGCCTGAATTCACATCTGTCGGATCGGTATCGTTAGCAGAAAGTTTCCACCCCCCTCCCCCTGCTATGATATCTTTCATAGCTTTTAGTTGCGCCACGTTTACCGCATCGGTATCTTCACTTCCAGCAGCGACCCCTGTAATTTGTCGTGTTAGCGTACCCTTACCAATACCACCAACTTCACCAACGCTAAAAGCGCCTGTGGTGCTCTTCCATGCTATACTGGTTTTTGTTGTCCCTTTACCTGTTACAGGATCATAACCAGCAACATTCTTGTCTCTATCAGAGATAGCCCCACCACCTACAGCAACACCATCTTTAACAAGCACTTGCGAATTTACACCAATGGCAACCGAATCTTCTTTTTCAGCATAAGCTTGCGTACCTATAGCAATCGCATTTTCAGCATTCGCGATTACTTTTCTGTTAGGATCATTTTCTTGGGTTCTGTCAGAGCGCCTGCCCCCTATTGCAATAGCACCTGAAGCTTTAGCTTCAGCATCTGTACCTATAGCAATCGTATAACTCTTTTCTGCCTTTACCTTTGTACCTAAAGCAATGCTATTTGTACCTAATGCAGTTGCAAGCCCTCCAATAGAAACTGAAGATTTGCCCGATGCTTCTGAGCCTACACCCATAGCAACACTTGCTATACCACTTGCAAGTGCGGAAACACCAAAAGCTTGTGCACCCCCTGCCTTTGCTGTCGCACCTGCACCAAATACGGTTGAATAATTACCCGTCGCTGCAGATCCACAACCCGTTGCAAAAGAATAAACACCATAAGCCTCAGGCATTGCACTAACGATACCGCCAGTCGGTGTCCCCATATAACCTTTAGTGGGATCACTTAATGTCCCATCACCAGTCCAAGTAACCTTTTCAGTAGTCGTGCCATAAGGTTTACGACCTCCAAAAACTTTCTCACCAATAAATCTCTCATATTGTTGCTCTGCGGTTATTCGTTGACTTTCACCAACTCTCTCTTGTTGTTTGCCGCCACGACCAATAACGTTGTCTACACCACAGTAGTCATCATCACCAGCAAAAACAACACTCCCATGACTACCGTGTGGATATACAACACCAGTACCAGTTGTACTTTGACTCGCCCCTCCTACTATCGCAAGATTAGCAGCAAAAACAGGAGAAACACTCGATAAGAGTGTGGCCATTACCGTACTAAGAGAGACAACTTTAATTAAATTTGGTGTGGAATATTTTTTTTTCATAAGAATCTCCTCCTACAGAGTTCAACATCATCACAACGCGCGAAAACACACATGGCAAAACCCTTAGTTTGCGCACTTCAAAAACCAATAAATCAAGACAAAACTCCCCCCTACGATACCGATAGTTATCCGGCATCGACCTAAAATCTCTGCAACAACATCAAATCTAGAAAAGTCCCCAACCCTTTTAGCTAGAGGGTTTCAAGCTAAAAAATAAATAAAAACACAAGACTTTGAAAATATACCGTAATCTCCATTCAAAAACACTGCGATTTATCTCTTAACAAAAATAGTTTCACTAAAGAGCAATTCTACTTTTCAAATAAAGCGCATCAGAAGAATGGCAAGAGTGTAAAAATAATTTTTTATAAATTTGTAAAAATACTTCTCAATAAATTAGCTGTTCTTATAAGCACAAATTTATGATTTTTTTAACTTATCGCACAATGTAATAGATAATGATTATCATCATAATCTCACTTTTTGTTGCGAGGTAAACTGTTTCAATATACTATACATCTCTTTGAAAGAAATCTGTCTTAAATATAATGATGCACGCTCTGTAAAAAGTTTTAACGTACTCATCTTATCATCTTCATAAAAAGACAAAAGCGCATCTATAAATAGTCTTTCGTTCTTCTCTCTTATATATCTGTTACCCTTCTATAGGAACAAAACATCGTCATTGTATTTTCACTATTGTATAAATTTTTTAATATCACAAACCGAAAAGAAGCTGTTTTCTAAACTCTTTCCTCTCACAGAACCCACTGTATTTTCACTGTTGTCCGTATCTTTTCTTCAACCAACAAATATTTCAGGAATGATGCTATACTCGCTTCCTTTTGAAGAAATTTTGTTTGTATTGCTACCTGTCGTTCTTTTTATGAACCGTTTTATTTTTAATCAGAACAGTCTATTGATTTATAATGATAGTTTCTCGTTTTTCAGGTTGAATAAGAGACTCGAAGATCGTGAGATCTTCACATTCCAAACTTGGTTATACAGCAGAAAACCAAAAAAGTTTTATTTTTTAAAAGGCTGTTCATTCGTATCTTATGAAATTTCTAGATGTGCTTTTCAGTTTCGATTTTACGCTTTAAATGTAATTTTAAAAGTGGCAAAGTGGCTTCGACTTCTTCTATATCATTGAGGTTTTGAATAAGCTCTTGCAATCTTCCATAAAGCTCTGCTGCTAATTCCGCAACATCTTCAGGAGAAAGTGTTATTTTTGCATCATGATAGGTCGTATAAGCTAAATGTCCAAGCTTTTTCATCAGCCCAACAGGTATCGCTTGCGGTTTAAAACCAGCTGCTTTTGCCTTTGCCATATCTGAAAACATCTCGCCATTTCCCGTTACTAGCCAATCTAATGAAACACCACAAATTTCTTGATATTTGGAGAGCGCAGAGGCTGTAGGCTCACTTATACCAGTTTCATAAGTTCCTATAGAACCAGCAGTGATACCAAGATGTTCAGCAAACTGCTTACGCTCTGTAAAACCAAGAGCGTGACGCACTTCACGAAAACGTTTTGCCAACTCAGTTTTAGGTTTTGCTTCCGGACGAGCCAAAAAAAACACTCCAAAATCAATATAATTGTTGACTAAATAACTATATTGATTTATATCTATCATTACTACCCCTTAAGAAGAGCAGTTATCACATACATAACCCCACAAAAACGGATGTTACAGCATCCATTCAAGCAGGAGCGAAAATTATGACAATTACAAAAAATGCAATCGCCGTGGTATTTTTCTGAGCTGCGCCCCTGTAATATAACCTCGAAAAAACTCAAGCCTATCAGAGGTTATTTTCCAGAGTCAAAAACATTTGGACACAGGCCAATGAAAAAACTAAATGCGCCACTGCCAACTCTATCAGTTTGCATGCCAAGCCAATTCTTGCCAACTGCTTTCTCAAAAGTTGCAGTCATATTCTTTCAAAAGCAAAAAGCCTAATACGATTCTCTTCATTTCATGCTGTGCAATATACCACTGAAATCTTATTACAAAAATATGCTAATGCATTTCCCATAGGTTTTATAAGGTAAAAAGTTTATCAATGTCTAAAAATCAATATAAAATAGGCAAAATAATTGGTATTCTACAAAAAATGAGATTATCACTCGTTATTAAAAAGTTAGACGTTTACAAACCCTGTTTGCTTATTTTATATATTAATGGCACTGATTTAGCTGTAACTGGCAATAGAGATTTCAGGGTTTTTGGTTTATCGTCAGAATACTCTTCCTCTACGCATATTAAAAGCCTTTTGGCAATGTATTTTAAATGCTATAAATTCTATAGCAAACACATTGCCATCCATATTTACAATTGGGCGCTTCAAAATCTTGGAGTAATAAAATCTTTAATAGGCTTTGATTTAAAAGCGCGTATTTTGCAGAAAATTGACAAAACCATGAGGTTCGTATACATGGCAATTTTAAGTGATGATAGTGGAGTGATACTTAAAAAAGCTGCATGGAAACCCGCAACGTTGAGGAATTAAGCATGACCTCTTTATGCGATAAAGAATTATCTGATACACTGGTTGGTCTTTATGACGACTATCAACGCGGTTTCGACATTGGAGAAGAGCTTAAATTGTGCGTGGATTTGGCGTTATCTCTTGAATTGGAACTCAGTATTCACCGTTTAAGTGAAACAGATGCTGTTTTAAAAAAAGAGATTGTGCAAACCTTGCATCGTCGTAGAAATACTCATTCCAGTGAAGATGAAATTGATACAATTTTTCATATGGATTTTGAAAAACAAAAATAATACAATACTCTCCCCATATGATAAGATATTACCTCATTGCTTTACTTTCTACTACGCTTAAACAAAAAACTTTCAAGAAGATTTAAAGTGTTACGTTTTCGTCTTCTTAACAACAGTGAGATGAATTAAAGAAACGCATCAATTCTTTTAGATCATTATCAAAAAATAGAGAGTATTCTCTAGCATACATCAATTTATACTTTGTTCATTAAGCACCAACTTTTACATTTTCTCAACTCTCCTTTAAAAGCAAAATATGAAATGTGCTGCAGCGTAAATGTTTAAAAATAGCGTATATTGACCACTCTTAAACGTAATTTATTGTTTTTCATGTTTATAAAACAGCACTATGAGTATTCCAACAAACGCAACAATGCTTTGAAAAAAATATATCGATTGAGGTGATATGTTACTGTTATCGCTTGCCATGATGAGATAGACTCCGAGGATCAAGCATCCAGAGATACCATTAAAACTTGCCTGCAATCTTCCTTGGTATTCAGGATCACAAGAGAGTTGTGATAAAGAAATCGAAAGAGCCCAACTCGAAAGTCCAAATCCAATCATAAAGTAAACAGGAAAAACAACAAAATTGTGTGTATTAACAGATAAAATAGCGAGGCCAATAGCCATAAAAGCTAATAAAATGGCTAATGTTTTCCTGATAGATAAAACTTTACAAAGAAGTGGTGAAAAAAACGCACCTGTCAATACACCCATAGAATAAAGCACCTCAAATATTGCAAAGGTCCTGTTATCCGCATGTAAAACCTCTTGTATATAAGGAACGAGAATAACAGGAATGGTCATCAAAAGAGTCATAATAATCATCTGGCTTATATAAGGTACAAAAAGAGCCGGATTCTGTTTAAAATAATGAAGGGATGCTGTATAATTTTCCCACCAATTTTGCTGGTTTTGTTTTTTAGATCTTCGGTTTTTAGGTACCTTCATTGCAAAATTAAATAAACCAGCAATGATAAAGAATATACCACCTATTAGAAGAGTTCCTTTTGTTCCTGCATAGGACAGTATAAATCCACTTAAGCCCATACCTACGATAGTGCCAAGTTCATAAACCATATCGATGGTTGCATTTGCATTGATGAGCTGTTCCTTCAGCACAATACTTTGAATTAAAGAAATAGCTGATGGCATATAAAAAGGGATAAAAATACCCAAAAGAGCAGATAAGACCATCAATTCAATTTTTATACCAAAATGCCAAAGCATTACCCAGCTCACGATTACCAAACCTCTCACAAGATTTGAAATAATAATCTGCGTTTTACGGTTATATTTATCTGCCAATATGCCAAAAATAGGCGCAAAAATAATGCTAGGCGTCCAAAGAAAAAGCATTATCAACGCCACACCACGGATTGAGCCCGTCTGATTGTAAGCGATCCATGACAATGTAATATAATTTAGTCCACTTCCAAATGTAGCAAATAAGCCGCTCAAAGTAAAATAGAGAAAAGTTCTATTTTCAAATAAAGCAATGCGTTCCTTCAAATTTGAAGTGAACATAAATTATCCTCTAAAATGAATACCAGTCGATATGCATGATACATCCTGTTTAAAAACAGGCATTCTTACAATTTTCATTTTAGATCATTAAATTTAAGAAAGCAAAATTTCTTTTTTGAGGCTTTTACAATCTTTGTGCTGTTTTATGATTAATTCTTCTATGAAAACGGAACATTTATGGACAAAAACAAAATTAATATTTTATGTGCGTTTTATTCAGAAGCTACACCTTTATACATATGTGAAACAATTTTACGGTATGGAAGCTTCACTCACATTTTATTGTCCTTATTATTCCGTGCACTAAAATATGCTCGAGTATATTCCTCCATGTCGTTCTTCTATCACCACACTTCATCTCTAAAAGAATAAACATACTATTATCCTCACAATAAATATTGCTAACTTTTCTACTCCCCTTCTCTAAATCTTTTAAAACAAGCCCATTACAGTTAGTTTTCTAAATACATTTTTTCAATAAAAGAGAGTTTTTCTTCGTATTTTAAGTTTAAACCATTCCTTTTCTGCAATCGTTCCAGTACTGTAGTGGGCGGTAAATGAAGATAAAATGTAATATGGGGTCTTGGAATAGATTGATTTAATTTAACGACACTTTCAATAGAAAGCTCTCGAGCATAAAAATAAGCAAGACTAGAATAAACAGATCAATCGCTAATTAATAAATTTTGCAATGAAGCTAAGGAAGGTTCAATAATTTCAAGCGTATGTTTGCGTCTATCTGTCTTGCTAAGAGTGCTAAAAGCAACGGATCAATTGCTTTTCCTTTATCTAAATATCTCTAATTTATGGATTATTTCTATACTAAGAACTGTGTTAAAAGTTTGTATTATATGTTTTTCTGTTGAGTAATGACGAGAAATTTCTTTGAAGACCGCATGGAGTTATAAACTTTTTTATCAAGATACATTCTGTCTATATACTCTCCATAAGTTAAATTGTTTTTTGTCTAAAATCTTTTAATGTTCAATAAGATGTTTTTTAACTCGTCTCTAAACAGAAAAACACAATACTCCCGCATTTTGTATAACTTATTAACTTTATGATAAATGGCAGTATATAGACTTAGTTTTAAGATAAGGTTATATTTTAGACAACTTAAAATAAGATTAAGTATTTGTAAAAAATATATTTTTTTGTTCACACTCCATAACCTGCCATTTTCTAACGAATTCTAGTAGATTTCTGAGGATTACTCCTATAGCGTCGTGTAAATATATAGAAATGAGTTCGATCTCAGTATATTATTGTCCTAAGAGCTAGTACTGGATTGCACTACATAGAAATCTAATGAAATCAGCTCTATCTTTTCTCAAACCACCGCTCACACTATAAGCATTTGATATTCAATTCCGTCAAAAAGCAGCAGAGCAATTCTCAGAAAACATCGCTGAGATATTGAAATATGTCTTGCAAAAGCGTTTGAATCAAATGTTTCAATATATCTTTCGGTATATTCATAAACTGAAACTAAGAATATTATAATAAGCCCTCAAACAACGACGACGCCCAAATCGGCCGTAATAAAGCCTCCTAAAACTGAACCAATAATACCTCTCTCTGAAAAAGACTACTATGTAAAGGCTTTAATACAATACCTTAGCGCTAATGCCATAAATGTTTCTGATAGATAACGAAGTTTATTGTCACAATAACATCTAACAACGGTCAATAGAAAAACCTCAACCTTGAGTATAAATGGAGGCAATCTTGAGAGTGCAAACACAGCCTTCCCAAGAACATAGCTATACTGGTCATTTAGCGAAGAAACTCCTCATTGGAAAAGCACCTCACAAGAGATACAGTAAAAATACCAACCGCCTCCGCTCTCAGTTTCTCCAAAATTAGCTATCGCTATGATAAACGTTATCGTTCAAATCTGTACCATGCTTCTATCGAAAAAACTTGACATGCCTAACAACATATATATTAGCTTTTTGTAAAAATGTATAATTTATAGCATGTCTATTTAACATGGGGGGATAATGTGCACAAACAACTGATGTTTCGGTTTTATGGGCTTGTTGTCCTGCTGTATCTTTCTGATATGGTTTTATTTTTAAGTAATCTTTGGAATGCTTATCGCATAACATCCTCATCGGTTTTTCTAGGCGTAACCATGGCTTTGGGCACCCTTATGCCCTATCTTTTGAAAAAAAGCAGTCTTGTGCGCATTAAAGCCTCACTGCGGTTGGTCGATTTATACAAAAGGCGAATCATTATCTATAGCCTTCTTTTATTGATTGCTCTTTTCCATTACGCTGATTCCCCCTTTGGTTTTATTGCTGTCTCTATCTCTATCGGCTATCTCTCTTTGATTACCTTAAGCACACTCGAGACTTATAATACTAAACTAGCACTTAGTGGTTATATTAGCGCCCAAAAGGCTTCCCGCATTATGCAAACAGTGGTGCAAATTGGCGCATTTTTGGGAGCAGCACTGAGTGGTTATCTCTTAGAAGCGACCAGCCCTCGAGGGGCAGCAGCTGAAATCGGTTATAATGGTTTGATTGTGACACTTTGTGTGTTTGACATCATTATAAGCCTTATAGCCGGATATATTATCTTTTGCGATGAATACAACGCTACAGATACCACAGCACTTGCAACTGGTAAGAAGCCAGCACCTACACCGCAAGTGGATGAGCTCTCCCATGAGCTTAAACTTTTATGCGTCTGCATAGGACTTATTGGCTTTCATATTTGCGCTTATAATACGCTGGCAACTATTCTTTTTCAGAGTGTGAAAAATTTTGGCTCTGAATATTATGGGCTTTGCAGTGCGGTTGCAGGCGTGGGCGCTTTTTTGGCTGCTTTTATCAAAATCCCTCGTTTTGAATTTATTCTCCCAGCCCTTATGTTGAGCATGGCTGATCTTATTTTTAGCACCACACAATCGCCCTATTTGGCTGTGGTCTTTTGCTTTTTTATTGGCTTTTCAATGAATACCATGCGAATTAATGCCCGCAAACATACGATTGAAGCGACCAAAACAGAGGCTCAAGCAGAGCTGGTGGGAAGCTATAGCGGCATGCTTTATACTCTCTCCCAATCGGCAGGTTATGTCATTCTTGGTCTTCTTACAAGCTCTGCCCTTATGGGTCCTCAAGCAGCTGTTTATCTTCTGCCCCTTATAGGGTTGATAATCTTTATTTATGTTCTTTTCCTTTTATCGCAGCGGAACAAAGTATGAGAAAACCTATTCTTATTGTCGACCCTTTCTCCACGGGTGCCCTCTATGGCCCTGCTTTGCAAAAATTAGGCTATGCTTGTTATGGTGTTGTCTCTCAAGCAGCTCCTTTTTCACACTATATGCTTTCTTATCAGGGAAAAGGCATGGCAGAAGCGAAGCTTCATAGTGTCGATGAGATAAAGAAACGCTTTCCTATCGGCACGATAGAGGCTGTAATAGCGGGTGCCGAAAGAGGTATCTATTGTGCAGAGAAATTGGCGGCTTATTATGGTTGTCTTGGGAATAACCCCTTGACTACCGATTGGCGACGGAAAAAAGCAGCGATGCAAAAACGCCTTTGTGAAAATGGTTTATCTTACATCCGATCAAAGATTCTTACAAAAAACGATTGTACTTTCGATGGTTTTGAAAGCCACAGCGGCTATGTGGTAAAGCCAAATGATTCTGCAGGGAGTGATGGTGTTTTATTTTTCTCTAATCTTGAGGAAGTAGTAACGTGGACCTCTGAAATCGACTGGAAGAAAAAAAATATTTTTGACGCACCTAACGAGGCTTATTTGCTCCAAGAAAGATTGGAGGGAGAGGAATACATCGTCGATGCCGTTGTAAAGGGAGAGGCTATAAAAATATGTAGTTTGTCACGATATAAAAAAGGTATTCATAATGGAAGTACTTTTGTTTATGAAACGCTTGATGTACTTGATTCTCAAGATCCCTCTTATGCCCCTCTTATCTCTTATGCAAAACAATGCATTCGCGTGCTGGGAATTGAATATGGACCTGCGCATATGGAAATCATGCAAACAGCTCGTGGTCCAGTGATGATTGAAGTAGGAGCCCGACTCCACGGAGGAATTGCACCCACCTTGTTCGCACATTGCTATGAAGATGATTTACTTGAAAGCTCCGTTAACCTTATTGCAGGCGTGTTTTCGCAAACACCAAGTCGCTTTAAGAAAAAAGGGCGTATTATCTTCCTTATCAACGAGATCGACGGTCATATTATAAAAGATGTTAATGTATGGCGGCAAAAGCTTCATTCTTGGGAAAATGTGGTTCATTTTATGCTCTTTTTTAAAGAAAATGAGCCCCTCCCCCTAACCATCGATTTAAATACCTGCCCAGCTATTATAGCAATTTGGGGACACAGTGATGATGAATTATCAGCTTTGGAGAGGATCATTCGTAGCAATTTCTTATAAAATACAGCAATTGGGAGGAAAACATGGATTCAGAAGCGCAGTCAATTGAAAATATAGACAAATATTAAAAATGGAAGCAAGTCATTTTTAAAGAATTCAATGCAACCATGAATAACACAATTAGGCCTTTTCTGCCTATTCGGTGTAAATGGATACTCAAAAAATATGCTTAGATTTGGGTTCTACAATAAGTTGACCGCAAAAAATATGATGGAAGACCTGATAACTTATTGCGATAACTATAAAAGTTTTGGAAAGAACACATCTTTTGTTGCATTCGAGAAGCCTGCCCCCGTACAAAGTATCGAAGTTTATAGAGAAAAATTCTGGTCTATACTTAAAGATTTGCGAACTCTTGATGACCAAGAATGGCCTAAGCATATACCAAAAAATATGTACAATCGTCTATGGGAGTTCTGCTTTCATGGCGAACCTATGTTTATAGTTTGCAATATCCCGTCTCATATAAACAGAATAAGTAGGAGAAGTTCTACATTTATGTTAACTTTCCAGCCTAGGTGGGTTTTTTCTGATCTGCTCGATACAGAACAAAAAGCAAAAAATGCATTCTCCGCTGTAACAAAAAGACTTGAACCTTTTGATATTATCACAAAATCTCCTTTTTTAGGAAAATATGGCGAACCCCAAAATAGAGAATGGACGCAATACTTCCTGCAAGGTAATAATATTGAATCCCCACCTTGCCCATATCATATAATGGAGCACGATAATGACTAAATTTTCTAAAATTAAATTAAATAAAAATATCTATGATATATTCAAAATGATGCTTCCAGAGCAAGGATCAATAGAGATACAAAGAGATTTTCCAAAAAAAAATACACGATTGGCATATTCACCAGGTCGATGAAACTCTCTTAATTATAGAGGGTGAGCCAGATTTTTTCTATAGCGAAAAACATATAACCTGTACACCAGGAGATATTATACATCTACCTGCCAATACAAGGCACAAATCAATTGCGGCATATGTAGGATGCATATATGCAATTGCTACAGAAAATCTCACTATTGGAGATATTAGAGATGGGTAACCGCACGCTCTTTAATGGATTCTTTCTCATACAGGATTTTATTCTTTTACTCCTGCCTCCCATAATGCGCCCATAGATTCTGCGGAAAATAAGGCTATGAAGTTTACGTCCTCTACCCAAACCAACGTGGAAACTTTTCAGAAACCGCATTTTACAGTACAAAATAGAACGTTATTCTTTAGGAAAAAAAATGGATCAAGCTTAACGGATTAAACAAAAAGGAAATAATTTTGTTTACAGCTTTATTGTCGAGCATTCACGAATGGATTCTGGTATTATCTCTATCTGAAATTCCCTACAAGCATGAAGCAGAAAAGTTATCAAGCATATTTAGTATACCTAATGAAAACTGCTATTACCATGCGTGATGGCTCTAAAATGTAGATGGATTTGAATTTTTAAATAATTTTTAACTCTTGCATCACTTTATTTCCATAATTTTTAAATAATATTCAATAACTTAAGTAAAATAAATATTTTTATTTTGGGTTTTGTTGTGTTGTTAATCTAAAGCATGTGAAGAGAATATATTAAAGAATTAAAATATTTATATATCGAAATTGAAGATGTCCTATTTTACCCAAAAAAGAACTATTATGACATAGGTGAATTTAGCTATTAATCTTTTGTTGCCAACAAGTGGTAAAATGATGCTGAATGTAGAAAAAATTGCATAAGAACCTTTAACAAAAATGATTAAAATTTAGATAGAATTACAAGGTATAAAATAGAATTTATTCCATCAGCGCTGCAATTTTTTCTGGTTAATTTATTCTACCAATATCATTAAAGCTTTCTTCTAATGACATCGTCTATCATTGGAAGGAGATATATGATTGTTTTTCGAATTGTGACAGCACAGAAATTTCGTGATTTATTTTGTCCATTAAAAGATGTTTGTTAGTTGAGTAAGTTAAAAAATACATAGCATTCCGTATAATGTAATGTGTATGTATAAAACTTCTCAGGATGATCGTGTTATTTGGGAAAGATTTTACAGCAATTACGAGTATCTCTAGAATGAAAAGCACTGATTTTTAGAACAGAGAAAAACATTGATTATAACAGTTTATTAGGCTAAACGCAAAATATTATTCTAATAATTGATGGTTAATTGTAACGGGATAGTTTTTTGATAATCATAAAGAAAAAGGTATAGAGCGTGTTTCTTTTAGTTAAGGAAAAGTATTGCTCATTTTTCTTTCTAAAAGTAAGCAAATTCAAAGATAATTTTTTGTTCTTATAGTGGTGAGAAAATAATTGTCGAAGTCAGTGAAGGGGAGATTCTAATAGATTGTTACAAAGTTTAATAAAAGTTGGAATACTTAAAAATTCTTAGTTCCTATGATGATTTAAGAATACCAGATTAGGATACGGAGAATTCAAGAGCTCAAAACTTTGTGATAATATTGGTTTAGAATTACATCTTGTTCATTCAGACGAGATGAGCCAATTATTATATGTCACAGAGACATATGGGTGGAAAATTTAAAAAAAGCTTATCCAGAATCTGACTTAAAGGTTATTGGAACTTTAGTAGTAAGATTGGCTTGGTCTCATGTTTCTCAAAAATTAGCAACCAATCTTGTTGTGACTAGACTAAATTTGGAAGATCTGCTCACTGAGCGTTTTTATAATATTATGAAATGATAAAAATATTAATATTTCTTCTTGTCCGGGACATGAAGCCGGTGCTATTTGTATTTATTATCCGTTGCACCATTGTCCGAAATATATTTTAAGTGGTTGTCACTTGAAATATGCCTTGGAAAATTATTTGGCAAGAGAGCGTACCTATATGTATTGGAAAGTAATTTCCTATTATTTGTCTCAATCTATGGGTACAACGTTGCCAAGTATAGAATTCATGCTGACAGATGACTTTCAAAAAATAAGTGCCTATAACGCATTTGAACTAAACTTTTATGAAAAACTGGAATTTAGTACCGAACCATATTCGACAATGGAGAAAATCATAAAATGGCTTGAGTCTCTGTTTAAGAGGGAGGGGGCTAGTGCGTAATTCTGTTTTTCTTATGATTGTGATTGGTTGTTTGACGAGTTTTTGTGCTAGTGGTGTATTATCTATTGGCCTTTCTTTGTTACAATTCCAAGATACAACGGGAGAAGCGTCTGCTACTTTAAATGTCGTTAATTTAATCGCAATTGGAATTGCTGGCTTATGTTTGGGAAATGTGTTGGCGTACTATCAAGGCTTTATAATTGGGTTTTATAGTCAAATTATTTGCGCTTGTTTATTGTCTTTCTTATTATTTATGAACAATCCGGTGCTTATTTTATTTGTATTTTTTTTACTTTTTCTCTTGATGGGGGCTGATAATCCAAATAACAATAGTGCCTTGAATCAGCTGGTTCCAGCTCCCAAACAAAAAGCTGGAATTTTTGCATTTTATACTAGTTGCTGTCAGTTTTTTGTTATTATATCCCCGTTGCTTATATATTTTATAATTGCGCATTTGGGGCACAAAATAGCCATAGCCTTTATTGTATTTATCTATCTTTTGAATGCCAGCTTATGGTTTTGTATAAAGTCTATACAACAACTAAACAGAGCAAAAGAGCTATTAAAAAAGCCATCTCAAAAAGCTTATGGAGTTGGGTTCAGGTGCCTTTGGCGGATTTCTGCGTTGCGTTTTTTAACGATTAATCGTATTTTGAATAATTCTCTCTATACGGGGCCTATTGTTTTATTGCCACTTGTTCTTGCTTCTATAACATCAGATAATATAAAATTTACAGCTATTCAAAATTCTATTTTTGCTTTGTCAGCACTGGGTTTTGTGATCAATGGTCTTATCTCATCTTATTATTTACGGAAATTTCCATCTTTAATTCGTTTTTTTGTATGGGGGGCACCGGCTTTTGCCGTGATCGCAATCTCTTTTGTTTTATATTTAAATTTTACTCAATATTCCCTTTATATTATGGGATTTTTATTAGGTATTGGGCAATTTTATTTTAGGGTATCGGGCATAACAATTGGACAAGCTATCACACCTAGTGAAAATTTAGCCGAGGTGATTTTGGCAGGCGATGCCAGTGTACGCATCATAACAGCTTTATTCTCTATTGTGCTTTTATATGCAGGAAAATTTTTTTCATTTTCTATATTATACGTCCTGTGTGTATTTATAGGCTTTTGCGCCCCTTTATTTATTTTGCACGGACTATCTATTTACATACAAAGCTTAGAGATAAAAGAAAGCGCCGCATGAATGATGTTCAATTATTATATTACGTCAGCCTTTTTTTGATTATCGTATAGATAAAAATTTTGTACAAATATTCATGACATTAATTTTAAATAAACACATTGCGTGAGAAAAGCTGAGGTATTCGTTACCTCTCATGTGGATAAAACGCATTTAGCCCGTTAATCAACGAAATTGCAAATAGCACTATGATCACCATTAATTCTAAAAGCTCTACCAGAAGTTAGTGATAATGGCAAAAATCCTTTAATGATATTTGAAGAGATCGTTTTAAATTAATGGCGGGGTATTGCCCCCCTTTGAGTTCGAATCCTCTACACCTACCATTGAGTTGCAACAATAGTCGTCCTGAAAGATAACAAAATCAAGGTTTTTGTTGCTACGGTACTGAGGGTTTGCATTTCAAATACTGGGTAGCATGAACCCTTTAATGCAGATTACTACGGTACTATACCGAGGGTTCGAATCCTGCCTTGCCTTCATTGGAAACGGATAATCGCCGCAAAATATACGGTGATTAAGCCAGTTATTCACCGCAACGTGCTGTAGCTATTGCTGTCTTAATAATCGGAGCAACAGAATCTTTAGATATATTTCTGTCAGAGCAATATTTAGAATTAAGCCATTCAAGCAAAGGCTTTTGTCCCTTGCTTGAATTACATCCACAACAACAGAGCGCTATATTTTCCCGTGTGATTATGGATGCGTCATTAATGATATGCTCCCAACTTGCCGCCGTTTTTCTAGAAACGTTTACTGGCGTAAATTCTGACCTGCAATAGACGCAAATCTTATCACGATCCCGCACTTCTTTTTCCAACCAATCAGGAATGTTCCAGTTATTAGCCAAGGTTACTTCTCCTCGGAATTTGTTGCGTATCTCCAGAGGCTGCATACTCATCCAGCCAGCAGAATGTGTTGACCAGTTTCATCTGCTCTACAGAGTCGCATGGGATTTCCAGCAATTTTGGATTAGCGATCACGACCGCCAAACACTGTACGCGTGACACGGCAACATTCAAACGGTTCTTGCTGTAGAGAAACTCAATGTTGCGCGGCAGATCTTCGGCGCTGGATGTCACCATAGAAATCAGCACGATCGGCGCTTCTTGGCCTTGGAACTTATCAACGGTGCCGATCTTAGCATTGTCCGGCAGGATGGAGCGCAGATAATTGACCTGCACATTATATGGCGTGACCACAAGAATATCGTCCTCGGTGGATCGGGCGGATGCCATTACGGTCGGTAAACTCTTGGCCAAGCAAAGCATCATATTTGGTTTTGATGATCTCGCCTTCCTCAACGCTTTTTTGTGAGCAGCCTTCATGCTCTGCCGGGATCATGACAATCCCTGCATTGGGCAGATCAACGCCTTGCAGATTCAGGCCGCGCTCAGCAGTGCTTTTATGAGCAGTCAGGCGACCATCATAAAAGGCATCAGAAATAAACTAGCAGATGCTTGGACGCATACGGCGTGTCTGACCAAGGAAGATGCCGCGCTCAGCCGGAATAGTGGAATAATTGCCCAACAAGAATTCCAGCACTGACAATCCAGCCTCGCCCGGATGAGTGCCTTGGATAGGCTGACCAAGCTGCATTTGATCTCCTACCAGAATGATATTCTTGGTCGCCGTGGCCATCGCCACCACATTGGCGGTAGCAACTTGTCCGGCCTCATCAATAAACAGGTAATCCAGCTAACCATCAAAGTGCGGGCTGGCAAATGTCCATGCGGTATCCGCAAACAGATCAGTGCCAAGGCTCATATTCTCGATCTTGGTTTCTGAGCGGATGAATTGCCCATCAAAGACGGTTTCATCATTACCGCTGCTGGTTTTTTTTGATGCCATGGAAGTTCCGGCCTTTTTCAGCAGCAACGCTTTCCACTTTTTCCAGCAAGTTGTGAATGGCCTTGTGCGAGTTGGAGGTAACGCCGATTTTCTTGCCGCGTTTGATCAGGTCCACAATGATATGGCTACTGGTATAAGTCTTACCTGCGCCCGGTGGACCTTGGATAAAGAGATAGCTGTTATCTAATGCCGCAATGGCTTCCAGCGCATCGCCTTGCAGATCATCAGAGGTGATAACCGCTTCGCCCGACTGCTTGCCCTGAATGCGTGGTACATTTCGCGCCAGTAGTTCTGTCGCGGCATGAGTGCCTTCTGACGCTTCCAGCACATGGTCGGCATAGCGGTAAATAGCGGAGCGGATGATCTTGCTGTCAATCGGTCCCGGTGGGCCAATTGATAGGCTTTCCGGCAATGGTTCTTTGCTGACCCCGCGCTTGATTTTGACAATGCAGGCATCTTCATCGATTTCAACAATCGTGCCTGCATTTTCCATGACAGCAATATCAACGGCCTGAGCGCCGACCTTCAACTTGTATTACTGTGAAGGAAAGCGATCGCTGTATATCAGGGAACGCTTTTCAGGCTCGGGGCTGCCAACTTGCCGCAGGCCACCAAGGCACTCCGTATCGTCAACCAGCTCATCTTCAAATTTGTTCTGCCGTTCAAAGCTGCTCCACCATTGCGGCTTGGCTTCCCGATTATGAAACTCCCGCAGATGCGATAGCCGCTCATTGATCGGCGGTGGGTTATTCTCGATCACACCAAAGCGGGTTTGGTAATCCTCATATTCGATTTCCCAGTCCTTGCGCTGTAGCTTTTCTTCCTCGGCATATTCCGGAAGGCCCTTAAACCACGGCGCATCTTCCGGCTTAAGTGTCAGCAGCCAATCACGCAGCAAATGCGTGGAAACGCAATCCACCTCGTTATAATCAGGAATCTCTTGCAGCAATTCATCAGCACCTGTTTCACGCCATTCGTTGTAGACGATGATGCTATCGGCGGCGGGTCGCCACAGCATTGGCACGCTTGTCCATATAGAAGGTTTCCATGTTTTTAATGGAATAGCCGGGTTCAGAGGTGCGGATGCTTTCACGCACCACCAGATACATATCAATGAATTTCTGGTTGCGAAGCAGATTATCCAGCTGCTCTTCGCAGACCGCATAACGGCAGGCCAATCGTATCAGGGCTGTGGTTTCATAGTGGTTGTAATGATAGATATGGGCATGTGGGTGTTTAGCAAGATGATCAGCCATAAAGCCCATGAAGCGCTTAAAGGTCTCTTTTTCTTCTTCATGGTCATGCGCCCAGAACGGAAGGAACAGCTCCTTGCCATCTTTGAAATAATACACCCCAAACAAATACTCCAAGCCATTCGGGTAAAGCGGATCGCCTTTCATATCAAAGAACAGGTCACCATTATCCGGCACTGGCATACGGGTAAAGCCCTTGCCTGGAGGAAACGGAATGATCTGGCATTTATTCTCCCCAGTGGTGGCTTTGTGGTGTTGCAGGACAGCTTGGGAGCGCAGGCGTAAAAATACATCACGGCTCAAATCAGGGATTTTGGTGTCAGGTGCAGTGGCGGCAAGCTCTGCAACGGTGCGGATACCAGCCTTCCGTAGCTTATCCATCTGTGAGCGCTGAATGTTGGCTACAAGGCTTAAATGGTCATCTTGCTCCCACTGCGCTTTGCAGCCATCACGCCACGGGCAGAAATTGCAATGGCCACAAGGCTCAGGATATGAGTCCGCAGGCGGGTTTTGCAGATAGCTTTCAAAGCGGCCTTTGGCGCGGGTGTAGTAATAGAAAAAGTCAGCCACGCGGAAGCTGTGTTTTTCATGGTCGCCCAGAAACAGATGCATATCAGCCGGGCGCAATCCTTGCAGGTCAGTCAGCAGCTCAGAATAGACGCAAAGCTGCATGATATGCTTGGGCTCAGCCGTTCGCGCCAGTTTGGTATCCAGCATCTCATAGCTGAAATCGCCTAAGTCTGATGACGTATCGCACTTAATCAGAAAGTCAGCTTCACCCCGCCAAGGCGGCACAAAGAAAACGACCTGATAAATGACATCCGCACCGGACTGCATGGCCTCCAGTGTTAGCTGGGCACAATCTTGCAGATTGCAATCTTTAGGGATTTCAACGACGGATTTACCTTCGTCTTTAAGCTGCTGGAGATACACCGCCTCATGTTCCAAGCCTTTTTGCTGCAGTAGCTGAGCTGTAGTGCTGGCTTCGGCCTTATCTATGCTCTCGCTCAGCGCCTTCACATCAAGGAAGCTCGCATGGTGACACCCCAAAAAGGTGACCAAGTCCGATGGTGAGTAGAGAATCTGATCGTTACCGTATTGCTGCACTTACATCCCTGCCATTTTTTATCATTGCCCTTGTGCTTATGAATATTTTAGAATATTTTACATCTTAATGACCAAATTATAAGTAAGAAGGCATGTCTGACGAGCACGATATTCTGACAGTTGAGGAAGTGGCCCGTTACTTAAAAGTAACAGAACGGCACGTCTATAAACTCCTTTCAGACAGGAAGATACCCGCGTTCAAAGTTGGTGGAGCTTGGCGTTTCAAACGAGAGCAGCTCGAAAAGTGGATAGAAGAAGGCGTTAACGAACAATCAAAAGAAAAAAGAACCAACAAAGATGATTGATATTTTTAAGACAAAATACAGCGATTGGAATTCTCTTGAGAGAACGCTTGAGGCTATTGGTGACAACAAAGCTAAAGGCGATGCGTTTGAATATTTCTGTTATTTTTATTTGAAGTTCTTATCTGACTTACATCAGATTAAAGAGATATATTGCCCAATTGTTGATAACCGTCCGTTTCCAAAGCATGTTGTTGATAAGCTTCGTCTGGAGAAAACAGACTATGGCGTAGATGGAGTTTTTATCAACAACGCAGGAGATTATATCGCTTGGCAAGCCAAGTTCCGGTCTGGGCGAGCAGCACTTACATCACGCGAACTTTCAACATTTTGGGCTGAAGCAGAGTACGCTGATTACAGGTTTATTATTTCTAACACTCACATTCTGCCGAATGTAGCTCATAAAAAACCGGGCATCTAAGTGCATTAGTTGACCGATTTACCTCTTTGGACGAAGACTTCTTTTCTTCTTTATATCAGTCTGCCATTTCTCAAAATATTCAAATTGAAAGAGATAAGAAGAGTCCTCGACCATATCAATCTGAGATACTTCAAGACATTATTTCTGGATTTTCATCAAGTGATCGAGGAAAGCTCATTGCGGCTTGTGGAATAGGAAAGACTCTCATCGCACTGTGAACCCTTGAGCATCTTCAAGCTGACAACGTAATATTTTTTGCCCCAAGCCTGCAACTTGTTAGGCAAGCACTGGAGGAGTGGTCCGCTGAGTCTTCATCGCCATTTTAGTATTTGTGCGTTTGCAGTGATCAAACAGTTGATGCAGAAGTTGATAGCAATAACATTGATATAGGCGATATTGATTACCTGTGACTACCTCAGCAGAAGCTGTACGTAATTTTATTGCCCAGCCTTCTAATAAAAAGAAGTTTATTTTTAGTACATATCACTCTGCGGAAGTAATAAAGAATGCGCTATCCGAGAATGAAAATAGCTTTTCATTCGATATCGCTTTTTATGACGAAGCGCACAGAACTGCGGGAGTTTCAAACTCTCAGTTTAATATTGCTCTTGACGATGCTGCCATAAAAACAAAGAAAAAACTTTTTCTTACCGCCACAGAGCGCCTCGTTAGACCAAAACTAAGTTCAAAACTCGAAGAACATAATCTCTCTGTTTTTTCTATGAATAATAAAAGTATCTATGGTGATGTTTTTCACCGGCTTACGTTTGGTGAAGCAATAGAGAAAAATATTATCTCAGATTATCGCATTGTATTTACGGGAATTAGCAGTTCTGAATATAATCAACTTATAAAAAACAATGTTTATGTGACTGATGATAATAGTCATACAGAAACTGTTCAAAATATTTATAAAATAGCTTTGCTAAAGAAATCCATACAAGATCTTGGATTAACAAAGGTTATATCATTTCACTCCAAGATTTCTGAATCTCGTGATTTTGCAAATCGCTTGTCTGCTGAGAGCTCTTTTTATGATAAAAAGACTGCTATTGCACACATCAACGGAGCCATGACTGCTCAAGATCGTGCTGAAATAATACAAAATTTTGAAGACTCAGAACTGGGCGTGATCACAAATGTTCGTTGCTTGACTGAAGGAATAGATATTCCTCTAATTGATGCTGTCTTCTTTGCTGACCCTAAAGGTTCAATGATTGACATTGTGCAGGCTGTCGGTCGTGCTGTAAGACAGAAATTTGGAGAAACAGGCAGGCTTTCGTATATAATCGTTCCTGTGTTACTCGATCAAGAAGGTGAAGATGTACTTTCTGGAGCTGGATTTGAAGCTTTATTTAATCTCATTCAAGCTATGCGAGATCAAGATGAAGCTCTTGCAGAATGGATCGATTCAATCAATTTGTCTGCTGCAAAAGGTCGAATAAAAGGTAGTAGTTCTGTTCCGGGAAAAGTAGTTATAAATCTGCCAACGGAATTGAACACTTCGGACTTTGAAGATGCGCTTTTGCTACGAATTGCAAACGTAAACAAAAACCCAACGGGTAGCATAGGTGTCGGTAGTAAACTTGGAAAAAATGAAAGAAAAGGCGACTTCACACGTATTTTTAAGACACTTTGTGACTATACACCAATAAAATTAGAAGAAAGCTTAATAGCTCCTACATTTGAAATTATCACTGATAACCCTGATGCAATATACACGTCAAAAGAGATCAGAATAAACAATAACAATGTATCTCACTGTAAAAGGGTTGGCTTCCTTCATGAAGTAGAGAGAAACAAATACCAATTAAGTAAACTAGGCCTTTTGTACAAGCAAGGCCATATAAGCTTTTTAGACGCTCTTAAAAACCAGTTTCTTTTGTACAGGGAAGAACATAAAGACGGTATTCTCTTTCCATATAGGGAGGCGATTAGCTTCATGCTTGAAATAAAGAGCCTGAACTACATCCAGTTTTTGTATAGCTTATTTTCAATTCAATTCAATGATGGAAAGCCTGATTTAGAACTTGCAATATCGGTTGCCAAGGAAATAGAAGCTGCATACCCTAATATTTTGCTTACAAACGAAGCAAATAAAAATGAGATACTTAAAGACTTAAATTCAAGATATGAAAAGGATTTTTCGTACAATAATGTATGGACAGATCGTACTACAGCTGGAAACCAGTATCGGTACCTTATGCGGCACCTAGAAATCTTTGATGAGTGCTTTACCTCAAATAAAAATATCTTCTTGATAATAAAGGAAAAAGAAGCGTTCCTAGCGTCACTCCTTGCGGAGTCAGAAAAACACATACATAAAGATTATGGAGATACGCTATGGGTGAAATAAATCAAAAAAAATATTTTAGCAAACATTTAAAGTCACTTGGTCACACTCCGATTTATAAAATGCATAAATATTTCGCGAGAAGACCTCACAATGTATTTCGTGAACTCATCGACTTTTATACGAAGGAAGGTCAAATAATTTTTGATCCATTTGGTGGAGGGGGCGTCACCTTAATTGAAGGGTTAACTCTTAATCGAAAAATTGTTTCGACCGATGTTAATCCGGTAGCCTCTTTCATCCAGTATTGCCAAATTTGTGACGTTGATGCCGCTAAAATTCTTTCTTATGCACTTGACCTTAAGAAAATGGTTAAAGGTCATTTTGAAGATTCTTTTACAACAAAATGCGGAAACTGCAAAAACGACAAGGCACATGTTCGTTGGATAGAGCATGCATATTTAATAAAGTGTCCACATTGTAGCAAAAACACGTCCTTTCGTAATGACAATAAAGCGCTTAACGATGCTGGAAAACCAAAGAATGGCATATATGTCTGCGACCATTGCAGCTCAAATATTAAAGCAGCAGACGCTCCCAGAATTTCCAGTGAAATAATTAGCTTAAGATATCGATGCAAGAAATGCGGAGCACATGATGCAAAGGAACCGTCTAGAGACGATATTGAGAAACATAAACAATATAGGGAAAACCTAGAGAAATTAAAAACTAGTTTAGGACTTCATTTTCCTGATTTTGAAATTCCGGCTGAATGGGACCGACAACAGGAAGACTGTCTTCATAGAAAAGGCTTTGTGAAATTTACGGATTTTTTCACCCCAAGAAACCTTTTGATTTCGGCGAGCTTTTTTGAAATGGCCAAGAAGCTTAAAATTCAAAAAGATATGAGTGATCCCGAGTATGATTTTTTAATATTTATATTGAGTTCATTAATCAGGTACACCAACAACATGAACTTCTCAACTTCATCTTGGATGGATGGAAGACCTGTTGCGTGGGCAAAGCATGCGTTTTGGATACCAAATCAATTTATTGAAGCCAATCCATTTGAATATTTTGACAATAGATTAAAGGCGATCAAGTCTGGCCTAAAAGATCGAGATTCTAGATTTAATTCAAAGAAAAATACTCTGAACTTCTCAGACCTTGAAAAGGGCTCTGCCGACTTCATGGTGCAATGCGTGGATTCAAAACAGGTCGATATCCCAGATGGTTCTGTCGACATGATTATAACTGATCCACCATATGGAAGTAATGTCCAATATGGTGAATTGTGTGCTTTTTGGCAGGTCTGGTTAGAAGGCAGAACTAAGTTTCCATTTCCAGAGCATAAGCTTGCCTCTGAAGCCGTTGTTCACAGAAAAACAAAAGATAAAACCTACCAGAAAGATTTTTCCGATTACTATGAACTTTTACTCGGCGTTTTTCAAAAATGTAACAGAGTATTAAAATCAGACGGTTGCTTGGTTTACACCTTTAACAATAAAGATATTAGAGCATGGTATGCCGTTATCAAAGCAACCTTGGATGCAGGATTTCATATTGAACCGGAAGGGATTTTTTACCAAGAAGCCATTCATGCTTATCGAGATACGGCGCACCTCCGTCACGATGGAACTCCACAGGGTGATTTTATTTATACATTCAGCAAGAAAAGTCTGCCTAATGAGAAAGACTATAATGGCAGTTTCAATGAATGTCTCAATGATACGATGTTAAAGCTTCAAGAAAAAGACTGCAGTGTGTCATTCGGGGAATTTTTAGTTGAGCTTTATGCTAACTCGGCCCTTTGCCTAATACGTCAGATTAAAGATGGAGCAAATATTGAGGATATCGAAAACGAATTTAATTCGATGTCGCTAGAAAAAGCCTATGCGCGGATAGATCTAAGAACTAATCAAGAAACGGAGGGCTTAGCGGATGTTGCAGCTTGCTAAATCAGAAAATCAACCACGTTTGATATGGTCGGATTTGGAAGATACATTTTCGTCTACAGAACTCTGTAAATCTTTAGAAGATCTAGAAGAAAAATATAATGTTTCAAATGAAGAATCTTTCTTTAAAAAACTAGTTAACACTTCTGTTTCAAAATTACAGCCATACCACAGGTGGGTTAGATACCGCGAAGGTTATGCAGGAGATCTTGTTAAAGAAATTTTATCCAGATACCCAAACGTTTCTGGCAGTATTGTTCTTGATCCCATGTGCGGCTCAGGTTCAACCTCTGTAGCAGCGTCAGAGCTAGGCATTTCATCTGTCGGCCTAGACGTTAATCCTTTCGCAATATTATCTACAGAAGTCAAATCTTACGCTTTATCTACAGGTGAACTGCAGAAACTTCATAAGATAATAAATAATTGGAATAAATGTACTGACCATGAAAAATATGAATACAACGAATATGAGGATCAAATTAGTAAATATTTTGATCAAGGCAACTTTACTGAACTTGTTAAAATAAAGCGTCGCATTCACGAAGAATCAAATAAACGCATATTCAACATTTTGAATTTTTGTTTATTAGCAATTTTGGAGGACTGTTCTAATCGAAAACGTGATGGTAACGGGCTGGCAACAAGACCTTCACCTGTAGGTGACGTTAAAAAGCGTTTCTTGGACCAGCTGCAACTAATACTGATTGATTATGAAGAGAACCCACACAATGAGGACAGTTTAGCACGTGGCGTAGAATTTGATGCAAGAAAGTTGAGTTTAAGTGCTATATCTGGCGATCACGCTGGCTCTATTATATTTTCTCCGCCCTATGCAAATTCATTCGATTATTTTGAATCATATAAGCTGGAAATTGTTTTTGGAGAATATTCTCTACTAAGCAAACTTGGCAAATACAGGGAAAGGCTTGTACGAAACTATAGAATTAAAAAGTCTGCTGAAAAAACAACTGATATTGATTTAGTTGATACGCTGTGTGTTGAAATCGAAAAAAAGATTCCTGAAAAAGAGAAAATGACTGGCAAGCGTGACAGTCGTACACGTCTCGTGCTGGGTATGCTTCGATCATATTTTTATGATATGCGAACAATTATTGAAAACTGCTACGATGTTTTATTAAAAGGCGGATTTATGCACATCGTTGTCGACCAAAGTGCTTATGTAGGAATACCCATACCCACAGATACACTCCTAGCTAAGATAGCAGAAGATACAGGTTTCAAAGTAAGGGAAATGATTGTTTGCCGAGGAGCTAGCACATCTGGCCAGCAGCTGAAAATGAACCCAAGACTCAAAGAGCTGCTTAGAGAAACAATAATTGTACTAGAAAAACCACTCTAGTGTATTTGATAAAGCAAGCATTCGGCATACCTACGCCGAACTAGCCCTTTGAGCTTACGTCTGCCCGCCCAAACCCAGCGCATGAACTGTTCTGGTACTTCGGCGTATTCCTCACGATTGATTTTACGGCGCAGTGTTGAACGCTGGAGTGCTCCGCCGCCAAGATTGTAGGTGAATAACACTAGCGCATCGAATTGGCCATCTGTCAGCGGCACATTGATTAGGTGCAGGACGGCACGCTCTGCGATCGTGGCATCTTGGCGCAAGAGTTCTTCAGCCTGTGTTTCATCAATGCCTGCCGAAAAGTCCTCGTCGTTTTTCACAACATGGCCATAACCGATTGTGGGATAGCCAGCTGGGCAAAAATAAACGGTTCGAGAGAAGCCCTCGAACCGTTTGATCAGGTCCAATTCGTTTTGTGTGATATGTCTCATTTTTCCAGTGTTCCTATAACTTTAAGGTTCTTGCTCCCATATTCAAAAACGCCATGCCATTGCTCTTGCCCGAGGACTTCTTTGCGCTCAATCATCAGCGTAAAGCGGTCAATGCCGTATTGCTTGGCCGTGGCGTAATCTTCCAGTGCGTACCAAGCTTTACGGGCCAGTGTGGTGGCCATTTTCTTGACCGTGTATTCAAAAGCATCGAGCAGTGCTTCGAGCTCTGCATCGGTACACTTCTCATTTTGAACATCTTCAATCACGGCCTTGTAAAATAGTTTGCTCATGGTGTTATCTCCCTGTTTTCAATTACTTTTTACACTTACAGTAACGCTTCATTCCGGGCGCTTATCAAGTGAATAAGATCTTGTTTTTCAAGGATTTGAGCGGAACTTGGCTAAGGCACGTTGATCAAACCAGAAGGACATGACAGCGGCAAATAATGCCTGTGTTTCAGCATCCCACAGGGCGATCAGTCCGTCAGTAATTCCGACACCCTGATCCAATAACTTGAACAGTGCAGCGGTTTTGACGGTGGCGAACAGAATGAAAAACGCATAGGTGATAATCGGGCGAACAGATGCACGCAGAGCCTCAACCCATTTCACCCCACTGGGCTGGCTGGCATGAGCATAGAGCGCTTTGCTTTCTGCCACATCGGCCTGCACCTGTATTTCTTCAAGACGCTGCGTATGGCCTTGACGTTGCGCTTCCGTATAAAGCTCACGGATGACAGACAGGTGCTTGTAAATGGCGCTTTGTTCTTTATCCAAAGCCTGTGCGGCAAAGGCCAGATCATCCAGAGTGGCCTCATGGATAGGTTTGGTGGTGTCTTCTTCTATGGCACCAAGTGCCGGGATTTGAATAAATGCCGGAACATATTTGGCGTAAAGGCTGTCTTTAATCAGCTTTTGTAACGATGGTTTAAACATGAAACCTCCTTGATTTCGTGGGTTAAAATTTGCTCTTTGGTCATGTCGTTTCGGCTGCCGGGTTCTGACGCCGCCCAAAGAGCAAAGCGGTCGCGGTATTTCCTGCTTCAGGTCTTGTATTTCCGCGAGAACCCGGCATGTTTTCTTGCCTTCAAGGAGTTACTTACCGAGAGGACTCAAAAACTGTCGGCGGCTCAGTGCAGATATTCCGCAAAGCCACGCTCCTTCAGCGATCCGCGAAGTTCGGACAGCGTCCCGTAGAGGGTTGAGCGTGGGGTTTTGGTTTTGCGTGAGATTTCACTGATGCTGAGCGTTCGCAGATCAACCAGCAGAAACACAAGATGCGGCGGCATCTGCTGAACAGCTTGTTCAAGGTCAATTTGAAGGTCGCGGTTGGTCAGGTCTTCGGTTGCAGGGTCAGGCAGAGCGTTGTCGTCGCCGTCCTTATCCTCAAGCCACGCATCAAGTGAAAAATCACTGATGCCGGACCCACGTTTTTGGGCGCGGGCAGCCTCAATGAGGCTGGCACATTTGTGGTTGAGGATGCGGTCAACAAAGGTCGACCATTTTGCTTTTTCAGGAACATAAGCCTGCTTGCGGGATAAATAATCCAGCATCAGCTCTTGCTCGAGGTCCTCGACTTCTACGCCATGAATGGCGGAGTGCCGCATCAGGCTGCGTGCGTGATAACGGACTTGGTTTACGACATAAGGATAGATGCCTTCATAGTTGTTTTTGCTCATGATTTTCGTCTCCTGTTGCGGTTAGCCGCCACGCGGGCGGGTCAACTGGGACTGGCGAAAACTCACTGGAGACTCTGAAAATCGGTGCGTTACTCAAGGCGCAAAAACAAAAAAGCCCCGCATGCCGGGGCTTTGGTGGGTGTAAATTTTTTTGAAAAAAATTTCAGGGTGGTCGGTGAAATTTCACCGAAGGGAGATTAGGCAAATCCAAAATGCTTTAATTGCTCATCCCAAATATCGGGAAATGGGGTTTGTATATCCTGCAGGCTTAACTGGCGCAGCTGCGTGCCATCCAAGATGGCCTTTTTGATCTGGGGAGCAAGTTGATTGAGGCGCAGTATCCGCGACATATAAGAGGTGTTGATCTGGCGTTGGCGTGACATGTCATCAATGGATTTATAGCGCCCCGTATCAAGCAGGTTTTGCCAGTAATAGGCTTTGGCCAAGGCCGTTACGAGTGTTTCGTCTTGCTTGGGTGCTTCTTGTGGCGGGGTCATTTGGTAGCCTTCAGGCAAAATAATCATTTTCTTGCCACCATATTTCTTGATCCGCATTGGCACCCGGATTGAAATGGTGTTGTTCGCCATCATTTTTACGCATTTATCCATGCTTTCTCCTCCAGTTTTTTTGTTGAAGTGCCTTGCAGCCGCTTGTCTTGCTCGTCCAATTCCCGAGCCAAACTATCCATGCCTGCAGCCCTGATCCGGATATCGACAAATTCATAATTGACGATGACTTTTTCAATCATCAGCTCAAGGATGCGTTGTTTTTCAGCAGGATAAAGTTCTTTCCAGATCGGGACGATGTCATTCAGGTTGCTGTAAACCTCATGCTCCGTGATGGTCTCATCCTCTTTTTGTGCTTCGCGCCACGTTTCCATGATCATCTCCGGCGAGGCAAAAACAGCTTGAAGCTGATTCAATATCAATGCCTCCATTTCATTGGTGCTGACATTGCGAACCTTGCAATCCGGGTTGATACCTTTGCGGTAATGTTCACAGGTGTAATAGCGATAAAACCTGCCACCTTTTTTACGGGTATGACTTGCCACCAATCCACATTCGCATTCACCGCACTTCAAAAGCCCCATCAAAATGGCCTTGGTTTTCTTCCGCGTGATTGCGCCTCGGTTGATGGTATTTTCTTTCATGGTGGCGCGGACTTTATTCCACGTATCCATATCGATGATGGCTGAAAGGCGGCCTTCGTAGATTTTATCTTTATGTTTGATTTTTCCGATATAGATGGGGTTTTGCAGAATCTTATAAAGGCCGCCTTTATCCATTGCTTTACCACCGATAACACGTTCGTTTTTGGTTGTGCGTTTTTTGCTTAATACCCCCATGCGCGGCAACATCTTTGCCATTTCCGTGGGCGACTTGGTCATCAAAAATAGATCGAATATTTTGCGGATACCCTCAGCCTCATCGGGCTCAATCACAAGCTCACGGTTTTTGACCACATAGCCCATAGGTGTGACACCCCCATCCACATGCCTTTGCGTTTGGAGGCTGCCAATTTATCGCGGATACGTTCGCCGATCACTTCACGTTCAAATTGGGCAAAGCTGAACAGGATGTTCAGCGTCAATCGGCCCATTGATGTGGTGGCGTTGAATTGCTGAGTAACGGAAACGAAGGACACTTTGTGCTCGTCAAACAGATCAATCAGTTTGGCAAAATTAGCCAAGGAGCGTGACAAGCGGTCAACCTTGTACACGACAACTGTATCAATCAGGCTGCTTTTGATGTCGTCCATAAGGTGTTTTAAAGCTGGGCGATCCATATTGCCGCCTGTAAAGCCGCCATCATCGTAATTATCGGGAAGCTGGAACCAGCCTTCATGCTTTTGTGAGGCGATGTAGGATTCACAAGCTTCTCGCTGAGCATCAAGGCTGTTGAACTCCATGTCTAAGCCTTCCTCGGTGGATTTGCGCGTATAAATCGCGCAGCGTTTTTTCGGTGTGGTTGTGCTCAATGTTTGCCTCTTTGTGCTTTGTTGTTTAATCCGAAGAAGGCAGCTCCAGACCAGCTGCTGCCTGTAATGGCCAGTGCAACCTTGGACAGGCTTTTGTATAGGCAGCCTGCATATTCATAACCTTCCTCTACAATGGTGACCTGATATTCGATGCCCTTATATTCCCGCACCAGTTTGGTACTGGGGATGGGCCGCTGATATTGTGTCTTGCGTTTCGGCTTGGCTTTTTTGCCAGAGCCGAATAAATCATTGGCCTGCTGTTCGATCCGGTTCTCAATCTGTGGATCAACGCCGTAAGCAAGATCCTGCAGGCGATACGCCAGTCTGCAGACAATGTGGCTTTTATGGCCACCAGGTGGTTCGGCCTGATACACATCCCGCCATAAAGCCTTTAAGTCGGATAACGGCATATTTGGGAGCGCCGCCACACGCGCCAGAAGTGTTTTATCCATTCTTCACTTCCTGCGATTCTGCTTTTTTCTTTTACTTCAAGCGGAGGCGTTGCCAGCCCAAGTCGACAATATGGGCGACTTCCTTTTGCCGATCTGCATCGGACACAAGTCCGGCAGGAAGTTGGCCCAGCTTGATTTGTAATCGCTCTCGTTCGGTGAGCTCTTTGTTTTCATGACTCATCAGGAACTCCTTGGTTTTTTGGTTCTTCGTCATGGACATGAATGCTTGGAAAAACCCTGAAGTCCAATGAATTAGAGGGATGTGTTGGCTCGAACTGACGGTTCAGGCGTATCTTGCGACGCAGGATGCCAAGTGTCAGCAAATGTGCTACCTCATTGCGGCGATCTCGTTCATTTATTAGGTTTGGAGAAAGTGAAGACATGGCGAACCTCCTTGAGAATTATTGCGTCGTTCAAGGAGTTACTTACTGAAATGACTTGAAAACTGTCGGTTCAGTCAATGCTGTGCATTGAATCAAATTAGGCTTGTGAAAATCATAAGCCTAATTTATATTAGGTTGTTAATTAAAATATAGTTGAAGTTTGAAAATGTCAATTTTGCTCAAAGATATATGGCCGATTGAAAATTTGGCCGACTATAAAATTCACTTTGCGAGATACAACCAGCACTCGCAGCCGCTAGAGGTATGGGGAAGAAGCAAAGAAGAATGGCAAGGCTGGCAGGAATACTGGCCGGGCCGCAATGATTTTAACAGGCCGCTTATTTTCTCACTCATGCAATTTCACTACGAAACCGACATCTGGCTGTTCGGTGGTGTGTTCAGAGTATTGGAGAAACATGCAGACCGCTATGAGGTTGAGCTTACTGATTTGGGCAAAGAGTTTATTGGGCGTCTGAAAATCCGATCATCTTATCGCAACCGCACGACTAGGACCAATATGGAGCCACATTACCATAAGTTTGAAGTGCAAGAGATTTTGCGTGAGCCATATTCCGGTAGAGCATTCTGCGGATACGATAAAATAGACTTATCATTTGAAGAGCTCGAAGTCTTGATCAAGAATGACAGGCCAGATTGGAAAACAGCACTAGAATGCGTTAAGGGTATTTACCCGATTACCGATACGCATACGGGAAAACGCTACATCGGCTCTGCTTATGGTGATCAAGGCATATGGTCACGATGGAAGTGTTACATTGAAACGGGTCATGGGGAAAACAAAGGCATTCATGATATGATAAACAAAGCGGGAATTGATTACTGCCGTTCTCATTTCCGTTTTGCGTTGCTTGAGCAGCGGCTTAGCACCCCCCCCCCGATGAAAAAATACTGGAAAGAGAAGTCTTCTGGAAACGCATTTTGCTCACAAGAGGCGAGCAAGGGCTTAACCATAACTGAGTGTAAGATGGATAGATTAACACAAGCACAACAGAGTTTATTACAGGCCATTGAGCGCCTGAAACGTGCCATGGAGATGTCGCCCACGGTACAAGAGCTTGCTGTGGAATTGGGGGTGAAAGCACCCAGTGTGTTTGAAGGGCTCAAGCGACTGGAAGATAAAGGCTATATTCGCAGACAGGCGCGAAAAGCGCGGTCCATCGAAATCCTCCATGCACAAACACCGGATAAGACCAACCTGACGGCTGTTCCTGTTTTGGGGATGGTTGCGGCTGGCCAACCGATTCTTGCTCTTGAAAACAAGATTGGTCAGGTCATGGTGCCGAATAATGTTCTACGCGGGAAGTGCTTTGCGCTCAAAGTGCACGGCGACAGCATGATCGATGCTGATATTTTCGAGGGAGATTACGTTGTTGTGCGCCAGCAATCTATTGCTGAAAACAGCGATATTGTGGTGGCCATGGTTGGCGAAGAGGCCACTGTAAAGCGGCTGAGTATTGAAGGGGAGCATATTGAGCTGCGCCCTGAAAATCAGAAACGAAAACCCATCATCATAGGACAACAGGATGAACTTAAAATAATTGGGAAGGTCTTACACGTCTGCTCGGGTATTGACACCGAGGCCCTCCTAGACGAACCCCAAGGAAGATAACTACATGAGCACCTATAATTTACGACGTTTTGCCCAACCTGATGTTTTGAAACACATCGAACAAGATAATCTGATTACTTTTCTTAAACGGTATGAAAGCTACCTGACCAGACGCGGGTTCAGCTTTGAACTGAATGAAGATAATGAGCTGGATTTTGAAACGCTCTGCCAAGTTCTGATGAATCCATCAGAGGATATGGACATTGAATTCGTTGAAGCCTTGTTTTTCATTCAAGAAATGTCCGATGGTGAACATTTTGAAGAGTTGAGTGAACAGGCTGAAGCCAATAATATTGACACGCATGAAGATTCAACAGCAGCTGATTTGGCCTTAGCATTATGGCTGCACGATCCCGAGCTTTTAAAGCGTCCTCACGCAGAGGCGATGATCCTCAAGCCAAAATCATTCATGTATTTCCAGTCTGATCAAAAGTCCCCTGATACGTTTACTCTTCCAAAATCAGAAACCATGCGAACGCTGGAAGCTGATATGGACGCTTGGTTTTTGAAAAATAAACGCGGCACTGACTGTCGAATTTTGCCTGTCAGCGCAGAGGACGAAGACAAGACATACTTCCTGATCCGTCATGGCATGCCGTTTAAGCGTGAGGGCAAGATTGAATCTGGACAATCCAAGACCATTTTTTACCGCCCAGAGTTTCATGACGTGATTGTCTATGATCGTGCCAATAATGAACTAGCCGTCTTTAATAAGTCCGGTGCCAAGAAAGAGCGCACCATGTATTTAGATTTGTTCAGCCAACATCTCTTCGGTCAGGCTGAATATTTCCCCGGCGCAGAAAAATATACATTGCAGCCACTGATCGATAACGGCGTTGATGCTTTGGCTTGTGCCGATATTGATGGACTGGAAGATATAAAGCTGGTAGAAATCCAGCACCAGTTTCTTGGACCGTATAATGACAAGCAGACGCTACGCTCAAATGATGTGTTTGCGTCCTTAGCCTCAAGAGATCGTGAATTCCCGAACTTTGGCAGACTAGTCTCAGCCAGTTTTTCGGTGAAATTTGAAAATGCCAAACGTCCACGCATGGTCAAGGTGCGAACACCGAATATGGCCAACTTTGATCGCAAGGAAGATTCTCACCTGATTGAAACATGGCTGCGGAAACGTGGCTTTGTAAATGAGCAGAAAGAGGAAGAAGACAGCAAACAACCCGTAGCACATCAGGAGAGTCATGACGCCGTATCAATCGCCGCCATGGCGTAAACTCACAGAGCTTTCTGGTGGCAAGGGTGTAAAAGCTGAATGGCTAGACTTTCCAGAAGAATTGCTTGCCATCACCAATGAGCAGGCATCTGCCATTCCCTGTAATGGCCGAGCTGGGTGCTACATGAATGTCGTGCAACATGGGTCTAGCGATATTGTTGGCATCTGCACATCAGATACCAAGCAGTGCGACCGACGCACGCTCAAAAAATCAGAACTGGCGCTGTATCGCATAGATCATAAAAAGCTGGCGACCAAAATTGCTGAGGCCATTGGTTTTACTGAGGAAAATGAAAAGATCACGGGCCAAACGGCTCTTTGGAAATTTGGTGTGCTCAATCCGCAAGCCGAGCATAGCTTTCCTGTCTATTGCTTTTTGGGCCAGACATCCTCGCAGTTGGATAAAATTGTCAATCAGCTTTGCATGGCTGATCAGACGTTTCTGTTAATTGCCTCCACCAGCAGTCTTATCAGCACTGCCAGCTCTGACGCAAGCATCAGGCATAAATCCAAGCTCATCGGCATAAATGATGTGCTCGTCGTTGATGCTGCAGGCAAGGTCACGGCGAGAGACAGCGCTCAAACCATCATCTCCAATTGGTTGGAAACGGTGTTGCCGAAATCAGCTAAACCGGGATCTGAGTACCAATTCCCGACACCAGCAGGCGCAACATGGGAGCAGTTTGTGTTCGAATTTACCGCAACAGAGATGTTGTCAGTGACATGCGGACAAACTCAGAAACGTCTGGAACCTGAGCATCTGAAGATGAAAGATCAGAGATCTGGAAAAAGAACGAACCAGTGGACACTCCTATTGGTTCTTGCAAAAACCGGGGGAAGCCTCTCGTGGCAGGATAGCGATGCAAATGATAAGCTAAAAAAGCAGAAGCAGGAATTAGCAAACAAACTCAAACAGACCTTCGGCCTTTCTGAAAACCCGCTTCGATGGTCGCGTAAAGAGGAGTGCTATAAAGCCCGCTTCATCATTCGCGCAGATGATAATGTCCTGCGTCAGCTCACTGGTTGACAATGCTAGGCATAGACTGCTGCGAACTGGTCAATTGCCAAACCCTTGATTTCCCATGACTAAAAGCTCCGTACTTCGTTTTTCCAAGTACGGTGTTTTTCAGGAAAGGGGCATATATAGGAGAAAAATTAGAGAAAAACGGGGTGTTTTTATAGAGAGGAAGTCAATTGCAAATAGCGAAAAAGCCCGCAAATGCTGGGCTTTTGAGGCTATGCCATATAAGGCATATGAAAGTTCGTTTTAGGTTAATGGCGGAGAGAGAGGGATTCGAACCCTCGATATGGTTTCCCATATACACGCGTTCCAGGCGTGCGCCTTCAACCACTCGGCCACCTCTCCAGAAGTTCGCACTATACCCAGAAAGAAATAACGTGCAAGTCTAAACTATACATTCAAAACCCAAAAAACAAATTCATTTATTAAAGTAAGAGCTTTTATCTGTTGAATAACAAGCACATCCCTTCTTTTTAAGAAAAAACTTTTTTCGTGGATAGGTTTGTAGAATACAATAATGAGAATAAAAAGATTGTCACCAGTTATAAACTTTCATGCTCATTTACGCACTTTCTGCTTCACAAAAAAATACTTCTCTTAAAATTAGCATACAGCCCATAGTTTTACACAACCAAATAATTAAAATCACTTACTTATACGTCATAGGAAGGGATGGTATGTGGGGGAAGAACATTTTAAGAGAGGATAAGCGGCTCTTATGCATTTTCTTAAATAGCACGAATTTTTGCAACATTGAGAGCTGTAAAATAGTGTGATGGTATCAGTTTTCTCTTTCATAGGATTACATAATAAGCCCTATTCTAAATCCTCTATTCAATTTCACACTTCTATATTTAGTTGATACTAAAGAAAATAAAATTCAGAAAAAACTTTGTATTTTTAATTTAATATGTATGAATATATCTTATTTTCTGAAATGAAAAAATAGTCTCATTTTGATCAAATACAAAATCATAAAAATGCAAACCTGTTTTCATTTTTACCATATACTTTTAAATCCAGCTTTACAGTTTTCAAAATATCTAAAGTAATCTCAATTATTTAAAAAAAATTATGTATTACTTCATACTTTTGATTATCGCATTCTTTAAGCGTGATATGGTCTCATCACAAAACAGAATACTCTAAAAATACTATTTTCTTTCCCATCCACACGTTTGTAAAAAAACATCTCTTAAAGCTTGCTACATCTACCTCATACGGTATCTATGAATGGTATAAAATCTATTGGATAACATCATCTTTCCTTAAATAAAAAGTAAAAGCCAAGTACTATCACGCTATTTGTCGCCTAATGTTACAATATCTATTGCTATTTGAGAGAATGCATAAAAGGAATTTATTCTTTCTTAGAGTGTTTTTATCCATACATTACTCCTCATTGTAATGTATAAAAGAGTAATTTTTATTAATTAAATATAGAGAAATTTAAAACGAAAAAACCCTACAATATTCAGGGTTCTCATTATGTAAAACGATAAATTACCATTATAAATTAATATACTGTATTAATGTTTTACAGCACTAAAGATCTGATTAGTCTGCAAAATGAGCTCGTTCTTTCCCCTTAATGTTCTTTATTACCTTATATCCTTGCTTAGAGCACGTACAGCTCGTGCAGTTTCACATTGTAATGCTTTTTGTGCTAAAATTTTCATATCTTCAAAACTATGAGTCTGTAAACACGCCTTTACTGGAGAAATATCGCAAGATATCATAGAAAGCTCATTAATTCCCAATCCAGTCAAAATCATTGCACCAAAAGGATCTCCAGCCATACCACCACATACACTAACCCAACACTTATGTTGTGCAGCTCCCTGAATAGTCTGATAAATCATACGCAAAACTGCTGGATCAAGGCTATCAGCTTCAGACACAAGGTACGGATTTTGCCGATCAACAGCCATTGTATACTGTGTTAGGTCATTGGTTCCAATTGAAAAAAAATCAACATGGGCGCTTAATACATCTGCCATAATGGCCGCTGCTGGAACTTCGATCATAATACCAAGTTTTAATTTTGGTGCATCAACATCGTTGCGGATTTCCTCTGCAATCTTTTTTATAGCGACAATCTCTGAAACAGACATGACCATCGGAAACACAATCCATAGATCTCCACCCTCTTTTGCCGCTCGATATAAAGCACGTAATTGAGGCACCAAAAGATCACGTCGACGTAACAAAAGCCGCGTTCCTCGAACACCTAAAAAAGGATTGTCCTCTTTAGATAAATGTAAATGCGTAACCTGTTTATCTCCACCAATATCAAGTGCACGAATAATTAATGGCTTATCTCCTACAGCTGTAATCATCGCCCGATATATATTAAATTGTAGCTCTTCATCCGGAATATATGGATTCTCTAAAAACAAAAATTCCGTGCGCATGAGTCCAACACCTTCAGCCCCTAAATCAAGCGCAACAGGAACCTGATTTGCGTAATTGACATTAGCCATGATACGAATTCTTTGACCATCTGTCGTTTGCGCTGGTAATCTACATGCATTTATTTCACTGACACGTTTTTGCGCAACAGTATCAATATGCCTTTGAGCATCTTCAACGTCTTCAAGCGTAGGATTAAGGTAAATAAACCCGTTATCGCCATCAATAATAGCCTGAATATCAGACTGAATTGCTAAAATATCATCACCTGCAGCAACAACCATTGGAATACCAAGAGTACGCGCCAAAATAGCTGTATGAGATAATGGACCTCCCCATGCTGTTGCTAATCCTTTTACCCTTGTACAATCAAGTTGTGCTACATCAGAAGGAGAAAGGTCATTTGTAACCAGAATTACACCATGTGGAATATCATTTAAAAAGAACGATCTATAGGATGGATTGATTTCACCTAAAACACGTCGACCAACATCAACTAAATTAACAGCACGTGCTGCTAACAAAGGATTATCTACCTTAAAAAACATATCTGAAAATTGACGAACCGCTCTATCCCAAGACCAAGCGACACCATGACCTTCCGCTATAAAACGACAAGCTTGAGCTATTAAATTTTCATCTTCAAGCAAAACCATTTGCGCAGAAAAAATCGCAGCAGAATCTGCTCCCATACGCACTGTAATATCAGAAATCACAGATGCCATTTTATGTTTTGTTTTTGTAAGAGCATTTTCAAGACATGCTGCACCAGCTGCAAAATCAATTGGCTGATCTATTATGGAAATATCATTTTGCCTTAAAACAAAAATCTTACCAAATGCTAATCCTGAACTCGCTCCAACACCAGAAATGCCTTTTTGCATAGAGCGTGGATACCAACCATGAAAAGCCTTTGTTTGAGATTCCATTGCTCTCATCAGACATTTTTCACTAATACTCACTTTTTTTGCAATAGCAATGGCATCATTGAGAAGTTGTGCTCCTTCTGCAGCATCTGTAGAAAAAATCAGAACATCACCGTTTTTTGCTCCTAATTGCAATAAACCAACCAAATTTTTCATTTCAACGGTATATTGACCATGGCGAACTCTGATAGAGTTTTGAGCCTTTTTCGCAAAATCAACCCATAGAGAAGCTGGTCGTGCATGAAGACCACTTGGATAATCTAAAGTCCATTCCTGACACACCGAAAGGTCACCAATAAAAGTTTTTTCTATCTTCATCTCTTGGTCAAACAAAGTTGTAACAATTTGCTGTTTGTCCATAGTTGTTGCAAGTACTTCAAGCTGTTTTTTATCAAATAAAAGAGACGTCAATTTTTTACAAATTTCTCTATAGCGATCTGGACACGCTGCAATGGCAATAACCAAATATGCTTTCTTGCCATCCTGCCACTCAACACCAGCAGGCACCTGTATAACAGCAACAGCATCCTTGATAATTAAATCACGATTTTCAGCCATACCATGAGGAATGGCTATACCATTTCCAAGCCAAGTATTGGTTGTTTCTTCACGTGCAAGCATACTTGCCAGATAACACTTATCAACTGCACCAACCTGCACAAGCAATTCAGCAGCAGCATAAATTGCATCATTTTTATGATCAAAAGCAGCTGCAAGTTGTACAGATCTTATAGACAAGATTTCACCATCAGTAAAATCTACATTCATTGCTTCTGCTTTCTCATATCTCATCATGAATTCAAATTGCCTCACATTTGAACACCAATATCTCTGATACATTCCTTTTCAAAGCTGCATTTCCCAAAATACAAGCTATAAATACCACCACAGCTCTCTTTATATTTTACAGAATATAGCTAAGTGAGGTGCTTAAATACCTCAATATAACCGATAAAACAATTAGATATTATTATCCACCTCAGTGCTCAAAACCATCATAAACAAGTCTGCCTCTTACTCTTTTACTTTACAAAGACAAAACCCCGTTTTTTACAGCACCAATCACCTGAAAAACTATGCTTTCAAAATGCTCTCATTATCCTAAGTTATCCAACATAACTTTTCACTATTCTCCCTACAAGAAAGCATCCTTCCCAATCATCCGTAACTTCAGCTAATATTTTAATTGATTCCTCAAAGTTTATTTAACCTATTATCCCTCTTTATAAGTTCATTACATAATTACAAATTGCTCCATGCAACTTATCATCTTTAAAATTCCGTGCTACCCATCTTATGATATCAAACTCTCGATATATAATATTTATATATTTTAAGCTACACCTTTACTTCAATCAATATCGCAAATACACAATACCCTCTGTCGCACATTTGCAAAGTACGACATCCCCTCCCAAGCACCATCACCAACTACTAAAATCAAGAAAAACTCTACAAATAAGATAAATAAAGTAAAAAATGAAAAGCAATTATTGCCTTAACCCTAGCTCTTATGCTTGTCTATTTTCAACAATACACAATAATAGTGAAATCAGAAAAAATATTCTTGAAGGGCGCTGATTGCAAGTTGGTTATTTTTATATCTTTAAACACCGTACTCCTTAAAAATATAATTTCACTCTCGATTTACCGAAAATTCCTTAATGCACGTCACTTTCAAAGTAGTTTTGACTACCTTCTTATGGATTTTTTATCCCTATGTCTTTTTAAATGAATAGCCCCACCTACCCACACTACCACCTAAAAACAGTATGACAACTCATCAATACCACAATGCCGATAAAAAGATCCATCTTTATCAAAATGATTACATCAATAATGCTCTCATTAAATTTCTCATAATTTTCTGAAAACAAACTGCTTCTCTTATAAGAAATTACTCGACGCTTCTTCATACATAAAAAGAAAGTCTCTCCTCACTGATTATTATACAGAAACTTATCAACAAACTCTATCATAATATCAATATGTTCAGTACTTAAATACTAACATAACAGCGCACAAACTTTTTCCCTCATTGAGAAAAGCCATTTCCCCGATTCTACCTTTTTATCTTCTACATTTATTATAGTACCAACGCAAAAAGAGAAAGATGAGATTCATCTTTCCCTTTGAATACTTATAAAACCACAACTACAATTCAATGAAATCCCGTTGATGGCTAGAGAGTGTTACAGATTACTCTGCTGCCTCCACCATAGGAATGACTGAAACATAGGAACGATTACCCGCTTTGCGTTGAAAAGAAACCTTTCCATTTGATAATGCAAAAAGCGTATGGTCTTTTCCAATGCCGACATTGTTTCCAGGATGCCAACGTGTACCACGCTGGCGAATAATAATATTTCCGGCAATAACGGTTTCACCACCAAATTTTTTAACGCCTAGACGTTTCGATTCTGAATCACGACCATTACGCGAGGAACCACCAGCTTTTTTATGTGCCATAGACGCTCTCCTTTAATCTTTCTTACTCTTTGATGCTACAGATGCTTTCTTCTGCGACGCAGTCTTTTTTTCAACCATTTTTTTAGTCGTCTTCTCAACAGAAGCAGCAGCTTTTGTTTCTTTTGGTGTAGTTTCTTCTTCTTTTATAGGTTTCGCAGCAACTTTTTTAGGTTTTGAACCACCCATTAAAATTTCTAAAACACGAAGCCTCGTAAATTCTTGACGATGGCCACGCGTGCGTTTAGAATTTTGACGACGGCGCTTCTTAAATGCGATAACCTTGCGCCCGCGTGCCTGTTCTAAAATCTCAGCTGTCACCAATGCATCAGCAACGACAGGGGTACCAATAACCGCATTACCTTCTTGCCCAACCATTAATATGTCATTGAATTCAACCACATCACCCGCATTTCCACTAACTTTTTCAACTTTTACCACTTGATTAGCAACAATGCGGTATTGCTTACCACCAGTTTTAATGACTGCGAACATTTTTTATCCTTCCGTTCACTCCAGCTCTTATTTAATTTCTGCCTTGAAATAAGGGAAAATAGGCTGCTTTTTATCAGTCGTAATAGATCCCAAAGAAGGATAAAACCTTCTTCAACACAAATATGCGCAGATTTCCCCACGCTTATATTTTGTATATATGAAGGAATTTCTATTCTCTGTCAATAAAGTCCCATAAAAAAGAAAAAAAGGTTGTACCAAAAACAATTGAAGGTTATCTACCCCTTATACACTCAAATAGTGCCGATTTTTGTTTCACTTTATTATGGAGAGATGGCTGAGTGGTTGAAAGCACCGCACTCGAAATGCGGCATAGGGGCAACTCTATCGGGGGTTCAAATCCCTCTCTCTCCGCCATTAATTTATAAAGCGATATTATTAAAACTGCCTTTAATCGTAGCTTGCCTGTAGCTTGTCTGTAGCTTGCCAGCGGGTTTTGTATATTTTGACACTAGGTTTTGTACCAATTTATTTTTTTCTCAAAGAGTTTTTAAGAGGTTCTCAAAGGATCTTCAAAGACCTTTCAAAGGTCTTTATCGTTTTTGCGAATAAATTCTCATTTTTACAATTTTTGCACTTTTTTGATTTTCTGTTACATAAATCTAGTTCAGATAACAAGAGAAAGCATAGTAAAATTAAAGAATTATTTCATATTTCTCTCTCATTCTACTTTTGCTTAGTTAGTACAAAACCTACTGTCAAATTATATTTATTTTGCACGTCTTGCTTGAATATGTGCTAGCAACCCTAATGTTGAACTATCGCGATTATCCGCTTTACTTTCTCCACGAAGAATTGGTAGTAACTCGTTTGCTAATTCTTTACCAAGTTCAACACCCCATTGATCAAATGAATTAATATTCATTAAAATCCCTTCAACAAAAGTGCGATGTTCATAAAGCGCAATAAGACGACCGAGTGCAAAAGGCGTTAATGAATCTTGAACCAGCGTAATGCTGGGACGGTTTCCTTTAAAACTTCTATGACGTGCTAAATGATCTGCTTCACCCTCATCAACTCCATTTTTTATCAAGATATGCCGAGCATCTTCAATACTACGCCCCTTCATCAAGGCTTTTGATTGTGCTAAACCGTTTGCTAGCAACATCTCATACATAGAATGTAATTTTTTCTCATGCCCTTTTATAAATAAAATAAATTCTACAGGAATAATATCTGTTCCTTGATGCAGAAGCTGAAAAAAAGCATGTTGACTATTTGTTCCTGAATCCCCCCAAACAATTGGACCACTTGAAAAACTTAATGGTTTTCCATCCAGCGAGACTTGCTTACCATTTGATTCCATATCAAGCTGTTGTAAATAAGCTGGAAAATGTATTAAACGCTGTGCATAAGGAATGATCGAACGTGATGAATAACCACAAATAACACGATGCCAGAATCCTAAAAGAGCAAAACGAATAGGAATATTTTTATGCAAAGGCATAGTTTTAAAATGTTGATCCATTTGCAAAGCACCATTGAGAAATTGGCGAAAATTTCCACCACCTATTGCAAACATAACAACAAGTCCAATGGCTGACCAAATTGAATAACGTCCTCCAACCCAATTCCAAAATTTAAAAACTCTTGTGGAATCTATGCCAAATTCTGCCACTTTATCAAGCGCACTTGAAACAGCAACAAAATGCGTACAAACGGCTTCTTCTCCTAAATGTGAACAAATCCACTGACGTGCAACTTGAGCATTGACCATTGTTTCAGCCGTTGTAAAAGTTTTAGAAGCAATGACAAACAGCGTTGTTGCTGGATTCAAAATAGAGAGAGTATCAGAAATATGGGCACTGTCAGCATTCGAAACAAAATGACACTGTGGACCATCATGATAAGGTTTTAAAGCATACGTGACCATTGCAGGACCAAGATCAGAACCACCAATACCAATATTGACAATATCACTTATTCTCTCGCCACTGCCTCCCTTATAGCTTCCATCACGCACCTTTTCAGAAAATCTTTCCATATCGTCAAAGACGTCTTGAATATCGCGAATAAGATTATGACCATCCAACATGAAAATTTCATCAGCAGGTAAACGTAATGCAATATGAAGAACTGAGCGTTTTTCAGTTGTATTAATCGCCTTACCAGAAAACATTGCATCACGCCGGCCTAACACATCTGCTGCGACCGCTAAATCATCTAGAAGTTGCAATGTTTTAAATGTCACACCACATTTTGAAAAATCGAAAAGAAGATCATCAAGTCTGAGGGAAAAATGGGAAAAACGCTGTTCATCTTCTACAAAATGCCGACGAATATCATAGACCCCATCCTTTGCGGCATGGTTTCTTAAAGCTTTTAATGTGGCTTCAAAAGCCATTTCATTTCGAATCGAAAAGCTATCTCCCATAAGCTTATCCTATACGGTTATTGATAATGAAATCTATGCCCAAACAATAACAAAGCAGAAAGCATCTCTTTTATTGCTCGCTATTTTCACTGCTCACATAAAAATGAAGGAATATACAAAATATAAAGGATAAGATCCGAAAATGATATTTTTACAAGAATAAATTTTCAAATCTTTTCTATCATATACATCATTTAACTTGATTGAGTTCTTTTGTTAAACGTAAATCTTCTTCTGCTTTTGGTCTTATAAAACGCCCTAAAAAAAGATAAACAACCGGTGTAACATAAAGCGTAAAAATAGTTGCTAAACCTAAGCCACCAACGATAACCCAACCTAAAGCTATACGAGCTTCTGCGCCAGCACCTTTGGCTAAAACCAAAGGAATACCTCCTAAAATGGCACAAATCATTGTCATACAAACTGGACGAAGGCGAATGTTTGCTGCTTCTTCTACGGCTTCACGCACGCTTCTTCCCTGATCACGTAATTGATCTGCAAATTCAACAATGAGAATACCATTTTTTGCCATAACACCAATTAACAAAATTAATCCAATTTGGCTGTAAATATTAAGACTCACACCACTTAATAGCATAGCAATTACAGCACAACCAATCCCTAATGGGACAGTGGCCATGATAATGAATCCTGAAATAAAGCTTTCAAACTGAGCAGCCAAAATCAATAAAATAATCAAAAAGGCAATGCCAAAAACAATCATAAAATTGGAAGATGTTTCATTAAGCGTTTCGGCTTCCCCTAAGGGAACCAAATAGGTTCCTTTTGATAACAAAGGAGAAGCAATTTTCTGTACAGTTTGGTAAGCTTCCCCTAAAGCGATATCTGGAGCAAGATTTGCGCTTAAAATAACAGCACTCATGCGTTTTTCCCGTTTTAATTGAGGAGCAATAGCTTTTTCATGTAAACGCGCAATAACCGATAAAGGAACATATCGATTGTCTTTGGTTTTTAAAAAAATATTTTCTAAATCGCTAGGACTCTTCATAGAATTTGTACGCGATATCAATTTAACATCGTAAGAATGATCATCCACGTTAATGGAACCAATCTTTTTACCATCCAACATTGTTTGTAATGTATCGCCCAAATTGGTGATATCAATCCCTAAATCGGAGGCTTTTTTTCGATTGATTTCAATAAAAAATTGCGGTTGCGTTGCATCAACAGTAAGGCGTGGGCGAATAAAACGCGGATCATCTTGTAAAGCACTTACCAGCTTATCAGCAATGGGTTGTAATATTGCATAATCATTGCCAAGAATTGCAAATTGCAACCCTTGCCCAGTTCCGCTCACACCTAGAGAATTTCCCTGCGCAGCAAACACAAAAACTGCGGGAAACTGTTTAACCTTTGCATTAATATCTTTCACGATTTCTTGCTGACTCCGTAAACGTTTATCCCAAGATGAAAGCAATAAAATCAAAAAAGCAGTATTGGGTGAACCGCCAGCACCCGCAATAGAGTAACTGTTAGCAATCTCCCCTGCATCACGTAATGGCTGTAGACTTGCTTCAATTTGCTCTATTTGCTCGTTCAAATATTGTGTTGAAATACCTTGTGGTCCATTAATAACCAAAAAGATCACAGCTCTGTCTTCTGCTGGCGTTAATTCCTGTTGTAGCTTCGTATAGCCTCCAACACAAAGACCCGCAAAAATAAGTGAAGCAAAAACAACAGCCCAAGGCTTTTCTAAACACTTATGCAAACTGTAAGTATATGCCTTATGAAAAAAAGTACCTAATTTATATAAAAAAGCAAAATGATGGGACTTTTCCTCTTTTTCCTCAATATGTTCTTTGAGAAAACGCGAAGCCAACATTGGACAAAGCGTTAAGGCAACAACTGAAGAAAGCAAAATAGAAATTGCCAAAACAAAACCAAATTCTCTAAAAAGACCTCCAACTTGCCCAGGAAGAAAGGAAATAGGAACAAACACAGCCACTAAAGTCAATGTTGTTGCTAAAACAGCAAAAAATACTTCACGTGTTCCTATCACCGCTGCTGCTCTGGAACCTAATCCCATGTTGCGCCACCGAACAATATTCTCAAGAACAACAATGGCATCATCCACAACAAGCCCTGTTGCTAAAACAAGTCCTAAAAATGTGAGAATATTCAATGAAAACCCTACAAGATAAATAGCCGCAATGGTACCAATCAAAGCGACAGGAAGAGATAAAGCAGGTATCAGCGTTACACGAATGTCTCTGAGAAAAAGAAAAATGACCAAGATAACGCTCAAAATAGCAATACCCAACGCAACTTCAACCTCATGAAGAGCGCTTTTAATAAAAATTGCATCGTCATTAATAACGTCTATATTTACAGAAGAAGGAACAATACTTTTGAGATTATCAACAACGGCTCTCACACCTTCAGAAATATTAAGAGTGTTGGATTGTGCTTTACGCACGATACCTAATCCAATACCTGTCTTTCCATTGATACGAAGAATAACTGTTTCTATATCCGGCGATAAAGTAACATGCGCAACATCACCAAGATGCACATGAGGCTTTAAAACAACTTGTTCAAAAGATTCTGGTGTTGTTAAACGTGCAGTAGCACGTACAACTAAACTTTGCTTAGAATTGCGTAATGACCCTACTGGCACATCTGTTGTCATATCAGCAAGAACACGTGAAATATCTGCTACAGTTAATCCATAACTTGCAAGTTTTGCTTGATCTATATCAATCTGAAAAATCTTTGTGCGAGCACTATCGACCTGTACATCACCAACACCATCAACAGCAGAAATAGCATCAACAATCTGATCGTTTACAATCGTGGTTAAATCATCAACACTCATTGTTGGTGACGTCACAACCAAATACATCATGGCAGCAGCATTCGAATCTGCTTTAATAATCAAAGGCGAATCCGCATCTTTCGGTAAAGAATAGGTAACACGAGAGAGAGCATCACGAATATCAGATGCTGCAACATTCAAATCAACACCGACATTAAAGTTAATCTTCACACGGGAGCGTCCAAAAGAAGACGTTGAAGAAATCGTCTTAACACCTGAAACACGAGAAACAGCATCTTCTATAACTTTTGTAACTTCACGATCAATTGTTTCTGCCGATGCACCAGAAAACATCGTCACAATCGTTGTTACAGGAGTATCAACATCGGGTAATTCTCTTACATCAACATTTAACCATGCTGCAAATCCTGCAATGATGATCATAGCATTCAAAACAAGAGTAAAAACCGGTCTGCGAATAAATAAGGTAATGAGACCACCTTGCTCCACCTTTGACATAGGCTGTTTTGTGCTCAATTCTTGGCTCATTGTATATCCGTTCCATAACCTACTGATAATTGCTGTTGATGAGACTTTGGATCATCAATAGTTACTTTACTTCCTGGATAAAGCATTTGCACCCCTTGAATGACAACTTGATCACCATTTTCTAGGGGAGCTTTCACGAAAACCTGATCCGCTTTATGCTGAATAATTGTTACGGGTATAGACTCTACTTTTCCTTCTCTCACACGCCAAACGAATGACCCTTTACTATTCCATTGCACTGCAAGAGGATTAACGACAGGAAAAGAACCACCATGAAACTGCAAGGAAACAGAAAAGGACATACCAGACATGAGCGTATCTTTTTCATTGTTGATTTCAACCTGAACATGAAGTGTGCGACTTTCTGGATCAACGATATTATCAATCGCATAAATATGACCAACAAAAGATCTATCTGGCTGCGCGATTAACGTTGCCGTTACCTCATCTCCTTTATGGATGCGCGACACATATCGTTCAGGGGCCCATATATCGACCAAAATACGTTCTCTATTCTCAATACGGCCTATTACAGTATTAAGGGTCACGTTATTCCCCGCATCAACGGGCAAAATACCAACAACTCCAGGAATCGGTGCTCGAATTGTTCGCCGATCGAGATCTAATTCAGCATTACGCAAAACTAAATTTGCGTTATCCAACTCTAAGCGTGCCATAATTTCTTGAACTTCCGTTGCTGTATTGCTGGCGCGTAATTTAAGAATACGCGAAAGCGTCAATGCATTGTTATCACGTTGCACTTTTGCTTTTGCAGCCGCTATTTCTTCTTTTTTAGAATCAAGCTTTGCAATCACATCATCAGCTTGTACTTTTGTACCCGCTGATACAAAAAGCTTATCAATAACACCTGAGGATAAAGGGGTAAGCTCGACTTCTGCAAGAGCTTTTCCACTCCCAAGAACGTTAAGTTGTTCGTAAAGATCTTGAACTTTTACAAGATCAACGACAACATTTACCGGTGGCCTTCCCATTTTTTCATTTGAAGCTTTATCCGATACTCTTGTTTTATCCACCATAGAAATGGGTTGGTCTGCACTCTTTTTTCCAGCCCAATAAGTAACCGTTAAAACAACGATTAAAAACACTAATGGAAAGCTCTTTTTTAATAACGCCATACATCCGCCCTTGCTGTGTCATGTTCATCTGAAATAGTTTTCAACAGTAATATCGGCGTTTTACACAAAAACCCAACAGCGGGTGTATATATCTTACCCCCACCGCAAAAAACACATCTCACCTCTGCTTGACTATCTTTCATAGATTAAAACGTCAAGTTAACTATCGTTCATATTGCTTTGTATGGTCATGACAAAAAAATGTTCATATCAAAACCAACTGAAGCCATAATATATTATATCCTTTTTTAAAATATATCATAAAAAAAGAGAGATTTTTTTATGACGACTCAAGTTTCACTTGCATTTCTTTAATGAAACGATTAGGAACCCTTTGTCTTAGACAATGTAAAAAATTGAAATGTATGCACCCGTAGCTCAGCTGGATAGAGCACCAGACTACGAATCTGGGGGTCAGGAGTTCGAATCTCTTCGGGTGCGCCATCTATCAATATCTTACTTATAAAGTCAGATTTTTTAAATTCTTTATTTTGTGATTTATTTTTACCTATCTTTGTATTTTGTTATTTCATTCTGTTGTGAGTCGTTTCTTTAGCCATTTTGCTAGAATAAGATGTTACGAATCCTTCAATTCAGCTCTAAGGTGCTTTTATTAGCTTATAATCGTAGCGATTGCATGAGTAGCGTATGTTGTTGTTTTCTTTTTTCAATCTATGCGCTTGTTTTTGGTCTCTTCCGGATTATACTCTCTACTCAGTTAGGTAATTTTTTACGTGCTTATTTCTAATTGTTCCATAACTGGATGTTTCTGGATATTTTATTCCTAGCAGTCCCATCTTAAGAGGGACTTCAGATGTGCCGCCATAAATTCCGGTTTACCACCATGTGAAACTTTTTCAGTGTGTTGTTGGAAAGAATAAATAAACTACTTCTCAAACGTACTACTATGAAACACTTATGGTATCCATTAATATCATCAGCATTTGTTGCAAACCACAGCTTCTTTTTGTAATATTTTTAATTGAATTAAACGTATTTTTACTGCTTAAAAGCAAAGTGATTCTTTTTCCTAAAAAACAATAAAACTCTTCTTGTGCTTCTTTAGCATTATCTCTTGCATGGCATATCAACGATTTCTATGATATCTTAATATTTTTCTGTTCTTTATGAATTTTTCTAATTAATCCATGGGGTACAGATCCCAAACATTAATAAAAGCTGAATTTAAAGAATTTTTCCATGCCTAAAACTGATATTGAAATTGCTCGCACTGCTAAAAAGCAACATATTATTGAAATTGCACAAAAAATTGGTATCTCACATGAAAATCTCATTCCCTATGGTCATGATAAAGCTAAAATTTCTTCTGAATACATAAAATCGCTTAATAAAAATCCAGATGGTAAACTTATCCTTGTCACAGCTATCAATCCCACACCTGCCGGAGAAGGCAAAACAACAACAACAGTTGGACTAAGTGATGCTCTTAATCTTATTGGTAAAAAAACAATAGCTACCTTGAGAGAACCATCTTTAGGTCCCTGTTTTGGTGTAAAAGGTGGTGCTGCTGGTGGTGGTTATGCGCAAGTCATTCCAATGGATGACCTTAATTTACATTTTACCGGTGATTTTCATGCTATTACAGCTGCTCATAATCTTCTTGCCGCAATGATAGATAATCATCTTTATTGGGGAAATACTCTAAACATTGATCCACGTCGCATTGTTTGGAAACGCGTTCTTGATATGAATGACCGTGTATTGCGCGATATTGTCATTTCATTGGGGGGCATAACAAATGGTTTTCCACGTCAAACAGGTTTTGATATTACTGTTGCATCAGAAATTATGGCGCTTCTTTGTCTCTCTGAAAATTTAGAAAACCTTACACAAAGACTCAAAAAAATTATTGTTGCTTATCGTTATGATAAAACGCCCATCACCGTTGCTGATCTCAATGCGGAAGGTGCAATGGCAGTTCTTCTCAAAGATGCTATACAACCCAATCTCGTACAGACAATTGAAAATAATCCTGTTCTCGTTCATGGAGGACCTTTTGCCAACATTGCTCATGGTTGCAATTCAGTTATAGCAACAAAAACTGCTTTAAAACTTGCTGATTATGTTGTCACAGAAGCAGGGTTTGGAGCAGATCTTGGAGCAGAAAAGTTCTTCAATATCAAATGTAGGCAAGCAGGTATTGTACCAAATGCTACAGTGATCGTCGCAACTATTCGTGCATTAAAAATGAATGGTGGTCTGGATAAAAATAACCTGACAGAAGAAAATATCACCGCTTTAGAAAAAGGGGCAGCCAATCTTTTACGACACATAAAAAATATGAAGCACTACGGTATTCCTTGTGTTGTGGCTATCAATCATTTTGACAGCGATAGCGATGCTGAAATAAAAACATTACAAAAAATAGTTGCAACAACTGGACACAAAGCTATTATCTGTAAGCATTGGGAACAAGGTGGAAAAGGCGCTATAGAACTTGCACAAGAACTCGTTACCTTGATTGAAAAGCACGATTCTGATTTTAAAGTTCTCTATCAAGATGATATTCCACTCGTTCAAAAAATTAATTGTATTATAACAAAGCTATACGGTGGACGTGGCGCCATCATCTCAGCCCCTATTCTCAAACAACTTGAAACTTGGGAAAAAGAAGGTTTTGGCGTCTACCCTATTTGTATGGCAAAAACACCTTATTCTTTTTCTTCTGATCCCACGCAATACGGAGCTCCTGTTGATTTTGAAATTCCCATACGAGAAGTTCGTCTCTGTGCGGGAGCCGGTTTTATTGTTGTCATTTGTGGAGATGTTATGACCATGCCGGGACTACCCCATTATCCCACGGCTGAAAAAATTCATCTTGACGAAAATGATCAAATACAAGGACTTTCATAAATTTATAACCGTAAATTCTATCATTCATTATAAAAAGCGTTTTTATTGTAAAAAAAATAGAATTTTAAAAAGCGATATAGACAAATGTCTCATTTATATGATATAAGTGCCTGTCCTTTTGGATATGCCTTTAAAAGGACGTAGGTTTTTTCCTATCATTTATGACACTGAAAAAAGCAGGATAGATAGTGCAAGTACTCGTTCGTGATAATAATGTTGACCAAGCGCTCCGTGCGTTGAAAAAAAAGATGCAGCGTGAAGGTATCTTCCGTGAAATGAAAATGCGTAGTTATTATGAGAAGCCATCTGAGAAGCGTGCTCGTGAAAAAGCTGAAGCTATTCGTCGTACACGTAAGCTTGCTCGTAAGCGTGCACAAAGAGAAGGTTTTGTTAGTAACGGACGAACTGTTGCGGTAAAGTAATATACTTTATGATATTATATAATTGCATAAGCAATAGATAGTAAGCTACTAGAAAATTTTATCTTCATAGGCGATTGCGATGAATTGCTTGTGTGTAGTTTTTTATGTACAATGTTATCTAATATGTTAGTTATTTGAAAATAATAAGGTTTCTATCATAGAGGTGGTTTTTATTTCACTCTTATATTTCAAAAAATAGATAACAAACTACACTTTAGATATTTAAGCGACTTTTTCCTATGTAAATTGAGTGCGGGATGTTTTGTTATCACTTCTCGCTATAATTTTTTCCTTCTGGATATCTCTTAAATAACCGCTTCTTATGTATAAATTTCATGATGAATTTCTTTTTTGTCATTAAATATTCTACATCTTTCGATCATCCTAGGTCTTTTTACAAAACAAAAACAACTATCGCCATATGCGATTGTGTGTAAATATATGATATTAAATGCATAATCCTCTTTACCTTCAGTTATGTAACAAAACGATATAATTCCATAACTTTTATATCCCTTGATTCTGTCTCTCTAAAGGATGACGAATTTCAACCACTGCACTACAGATTCTTTTTTCTTGATAAAATTCTTCTATTCATCACTTATGTAATTACCCTCATCAGTGTATCGAATAAGCCTTTCTATTTCATTCAACTTTCTTCTATACTGAGTTAGAGAAAAGAAAATTGATAATAAACAGAGAAAACACTATTTTTTAATATGGATGAATGTGCCTTTTATTACCATTTTTGATGGAAATGTTTTTAAAATTTAAATAACGAGTTAAAGTTTTTAACGCGTAGATTTGTTATTATAAGTAATCATTTTTCATATTAAGTAATAATTCTTAATAACATAAAATTTCTCAACACCTTCTCATATTGAATCAATGAAGATTATTTTCTTGTACATCATAAGCGGGATTCGTACGCAAATAGAATAAAAGCTATTTAAGAAAAAACAAAAAGGCTTCCTATGAACACCATAAATAATAGGAACTGCATAACATTGAAAGCTGGTAAATAGAACAATGGAGCCAGCTTATCTACTAATACGGATAAGCATTATCATGGCATAAGATTATAGCAAATTTTATAAAATGGATTATCACGAAAAAGTGTTCTGTTAGCCCTTCATATATCAATCTACTCTATAATGTTGCTCATATTTTTACGCTTAAATGTTTCATTCATCGTATTATTTGGTTCATTTAAAATTTCTTTTCAAGCTATACAATAACCCCTTCACTGAACAGTTTTTTGTTCATAATATGTATACCTATATTTTTATTTCGAAAAATAAACCCAGAAAAGAGATACAAGCTTTTGTTTTCCTTATTTTGATATTTTTGTAGCAATTTTCTCATCGTTTAGATCTCTTTAACGAGCAGTGTGTCATACTTTTTATCAGTTTCCAGTCTTATCTTTCAGATTTTAAATTTCCAATATATGATGAAATAAAGGAGTTCGGTGTGCAAAATTCTCGTTGGTTTCGCGTTTCAATACTCGCATCATGTATCTTAATAGCAACAGTCATTGTATTAGTTTCACCTCATTTGTTGCATGCACAAACATTTAATCAAAATTTAGGGCCCAGTGGTTTACCACTTCCGCGATTTGCTTCGATTAAACCCACCAGCGTTAATGTACGCGTCGGACCAGGAAGCAACTATTCTATCATTTTTACCTACAAAAAGAAGGGCTTACCTATTGAAATCATTCAAGAATATGATCAATGGCGCAAAATTCGTGATGCCGAAGGCGATGAGGGGTGGGTGTATCAATCGCTTTTATCGGGAAAGCGAACTGCTATAACTATTCCATGGCAAAAAGATAAAACTAAAAGACTAATGCTACGAAAAAATCCCACCGACAACGCAGAACTTGTGGCAGAAGTAGAACCTAATGTCATTGGTAATATCCGCCAATGTGATGGACAATGGTGCGAATTAAACATTAATAATACACGCGGATGGCTTCAACAACCCCAGTTATGGGGAATCTATCCTGATGAAAAAGTAAAAGTAAAAGGCTGGTGAATAATCAAACTCAACAAGTTTAATTTTTATTCCTCATTGAATATCCTCACTGCCTATCACAAGATTGATTTTTTGGTTTCAATCGCACGATTAAATCAACATGTGAAATTTCCATACCTTCTGGTGGCTTAGGCAAATTTCTAATAATGGGAGATTCTTCCAAATTGTAAGGAATATCAAGAATACGATTTTCACCTTCTATATAAAAATGGTAGTGATCAGAGGTATTTGTATCAAACCAAGTTTTTGAGCCTTCTACGGCAATAATCCGTAATAATCCCGCTTCCGTAAATTGATGAAGCGTATTATAAACCGTTGCTAAAGATACAGGTACACCTGCCTTCATCGCTTCCTCATAGAGCTCTTCAGCAGTAATATGACGATTTCCTTGAGAAAAAATCATATGTGCAAGTTCCAACCGCTGACGTGTTGGACGCAGACCATTTTGACGCAAACGTTTTTCTAACATAGAAATGGAATAATATTGCACAATTTTTCCACACTCTTTTGTGAACTGCTGCTCTTCATTCATATCTAAATTGTCTGCACTCACTGACATAATTACAAACCCAAATACATTCCTGCTAAATAAGATCAAAATACAAAAAAATGGGAATAGTATGGTGTAATCTTGTATTCCATTTTTAAATAATTACCTATGTAGAATACATAAAAAAAGGCTTTTGTCATTAAAAATGATATAAAATCATTTCCCTCTCTTTAAAATTTGCTCTAAAAGTAGGTTGGGAAAAGCGCAGAAATTAAAGATATATGCAAATAAATGGAGTAACAATGGCTGAACAAAAGTCTCGCTACACATATGAAGAGCTTCTAAGCTGCGCTCGCGGCGAAATGTTTGGTAGAGGTAATGCGCAATTGCCAGCACCGCCAATGTTGATGATTCATCGAATCACTCAAATTAGTGAAACTGATGGTAAATACGATAAAGGAATGGTTCGCGCCGAATTTGACATTACACCAGACATGTGGTTCTTTAATTGTCACTTTATAGGCGATCCCGTCATGCCAGGATGTCTTGGACTGGATGGTATGTGGCAATTAACAGGTTTTTTTCTTGGTTGGCTAGGCGAACCAGGCAAAGGAAGAGCAATATCAACAGGTGAAGTAAAGTTATCAGGGATGGTAACTCCACAAACCAAAATTCTTGAATATGAAATAGATTTTAAGCGTATTCGACGTGGAAATTTAGTCTTAGGAATAGCTGATGGGTGGCTAAAAGCAGATGGAGAGACTATTTATAAGGCGAACGATTTACGCGTTGCTTTATTCAAAGAAGATTGAACGTTATTTCCGTCAGAAAGAACTTTTCACTATTCTGTATGGAACGAGGAGGTATGAATGCGTCGAGTTGTTGTAACCGGAATGGGAATTGTCTCCGCAATTGGAAATAACCTTGGAGCTGTTTTAACCAGTTTACGTGAAGCAAAATCCGGAATTTCTTACGCACCTCAATATGCTGAATTAGGCTTTCGTAGCAGAGTTTATGGCAAGCCCGATATTAATATAGAAGAACTCGTAGATCGACGTGCTCTACGTTTTCATGGGCGTGGAACAGCATGGAATCATATCGCCATGGATCAAGCAATTGCTGATGCGGGTCTAGAACCGCATGAAGTATCGAACGAACACACGGGTATTATTATGGGTTCTGGAGGTGCTTCAACACATTCAATCGTAGAAGCTGCTGACATTACACGCCAAAAAGGCCCAAAACGTGTTGGACCTTTTGTTGTCCCTAAAGCGATGAGTTCTACAGCATCTGCAACATTAGCAACTTTCTTTAAAATAAAGGGGATCAATTATTCAATCTCTTCAGCTTGTGCTACCTCCAATCATTGTATTGGTAATGCTTACGAAATGATTCAATATGGTAAACAGAAGCGCATCTTTGCCGGAGGCTGCGAAGATTTGGATTGGACACTATCTGTTTTATTCGATGCCATGGGCGCTATGTCCAGCAGATATAATGACACCCCTCACAAAGCTTCACGTGCTTATGATGTTAATCGTGATGGTTTTGTCATTGCTGGAGGGGCTGGCGTTTTAGTCCTTGAAGATTTAGAACTTGCTAAAGCACGTGGTGCAAAAATCTACGGAGAAATCGTTGGATACGGTGCGACATCCGATGGACATGATATGGTTGCCCCATCAGGAGAGGGAGCGGAGCGGTGCATGCGCATGGCTCTTGCAACAGTCAATAATAAAATTGATTATATCAATCCCCATGCGACAGCAACTCCTGTTGGTGATCCTCCTGAGATAGAAGCTATCCGTCGTGTCTTTGGAGCAGGTGATCAATGCCCCCCCATTTCCGCTACCAAGTCTCTAACAGGACATTCCTTGGGAGCAGCAGGTGTTCATGAAGCAATCTATACATTGTTAATGATGAATCATAATTTTATTTGTGAAAGTGCCCATATTGAAGAACTTGATCCAGCTTTTGCTGATATGCCAATCGTTCGTGAACGACGTGATCATCAACAACTGAATACCGTATTGTCGAATACTTTTGGCTTTGGCGGTACCAATGCAACGCTTGTTTTCCAACGTTATGTATAAACAAAAGCTCTTAGTAATTGAAAAAAGTACGGTCTTACGGAGAATAATATGAAAGGTTTGATGGAGGGCAAACGCGGCCTTATTATGGGAATTGCGAATGACCATTCAATTGCTTGGGGCATTGCCTGTCAGCTCGCACAAGCAGGAGCGGAATTAGCGTTGACTTATCAAGGAAATGCTTTTGGCAAACGTGTTCATCCCCTAGCAGATAAACTTGGCTGCAAATTAGTGCTAGAGTGTGACGTTGAAAAAAGTGAAAATATTGATTACGTCTTTGAGCAACTTGAAAAAGAATGGAAAACAATTGATTTTATTGTCCATGCCATTGGTTTTTCAGATAAAACTCAGCTAAAAGGGCGTTACGTTGATGTTACAACACGTGAAAACTTTCAACGCACGATGGTTATTTCAGCTTATTCCTTTACTGAAATTGCCCAGCGCGCGGGTAAGCTTATGCCGAATGGAGGAGCACTTTTAACTCTTACCTATGGTGCTTCACAGCAAGTTGTGCCTAATTATAACATCATGGGTGTTGCTAAAGCAGCTTTAGAAGCTATGGTACGTTATTTAGCAGCGGACTTTGGTCCTCAAAATATTCGTGTCAATGCGATTTCCGCTGGTCCTGTTAGAACTTTAGCAGGTAATGGTATTGCAGCTGCACGGGCAATATTTTCACATCAACGCCGTAATGCCCCATTACGTCGTACCGTAAATATTCATGAAATTGGAAAATCTGCTCTTTATCTACTCTCTGACTTATCATCAGGTGTTACAGGTGAAATCCATTATGTTGATTCAGGCTATAACATCATGTCTATGCCAATACTTGAAGAACTAAAAAAAAGTGACGATTCTCAAGAAGGATAAATTTTATTTTATTGCACTAAAAAATAAAATCAATCATGTGCATAGTGCTTTAATCGGGTATTGAGTACTTTCTCAGCTATATAACAGTGTATTGACTTATAATAATATGACGTAAGGCATGTGTACAAGTGTTTGTAAGAATAAGTGAATACAAAACCAGATGTATGATGCCTTGTTTCGCAAAATATTTTATAAAAAGCCGGAATATTTCTTCAATTCATGGTTGATAAAGTTTGTGTTTTATGACGTCATTTACCTTACTAAAGTATACGCTTTTGCCATTGCTTATAAATCAATATCCAACTCTCATGCCACCGCAGTTTGAAACAGAGATTAGAGAATTATTAAAATCCTTAGTTTCAACTTTTGTGTAGCAAATTGAAAAAAAAATATTTCTACCGTTTGATTTATTCTTGAAACGCAAATACAATCTAATTTAGGAAGAATATGAAGGCGTAAAGAAATCAATCGTTAATTTTACTATTATTCTTTAATGAGACTTTACGATTTTAAAAGCATCTACATCAATGTTTTTTTAATAATGGAGATTACTCTTTACCTCACACCTTTATTTTGCTCGTTCTTTAATGAAAGCGTTTCTCTGATATGTCAGGTAAAATAGAACACCCAAAAACACTATAGCTGTTGCTCCTTCATGCATTTTTTTAAGATATCTCTCAATGCATGCCATTCCATTTCACAATGGTACCTGTAAAACGTATAAAAAATCCCTGTGAAGTATATAAAATCCTTTTTTTACCACCATTTTAATGTTTATACAGATGACAAACCGACACCGTCATTTTACTTGCCATGTTCTAATATTGAAACAACCCTTGACACTTGAGATGATTCATTAGAAGTATCTTTAATAATTTTTTATCCACGTACTAACCCGCTTGTGACAAGCAAACACATATTTTTAATTAACTCAATACAAAAATAAAATGAATTATTTATATAAATCAATTTTTTATCTTTATAATCACATTATTTTTTAGTTTAACTGACAGTCACAAACAAGTACAATAACATTTTCTCAATCTTAGACTTTCAAAGTTATAATTCCAAAAATCATTTCTTGCATATAAAAAACAGAATTGACATGTGAGAAAATAAAAGGCTTAAATATCTCTACTGAACAGCTTCAAGTGCCAAGAGCTGTTTCAACATTGGGGGGTAATGATGCTCGTCTTCCTCCTTCATAAACGTAAAGATGGGGATGTGCACAATGGCTTTATCGTTATACTATTCACGGTCACCGTCGCGAAGTGGACTTGGGAGTTTTAAGAGAGAGGTCTCTTTAAAACAAGAACATGAATATACAACAGCAATCGTGTTTTTTTGGGCATTCTATTTTACCTGACACATCAGAGAAATGCTTTCATTAGAAAATGAGAAAATAAAGGTGTGAGATAATCTCTATTATTTAAAAGATATTGCTTTAGATAGCGTAAAACCGAATTTAAAAATGATTGTAGAAATGGGAACAGATTTTCAGCTTTAAAATTTCATCTTCTTCCCAAATTAGATTGTCTTCTTGTTTTAAAGAATTACAAAAACAGAGATTCGCAATATCCCTGCCCCGATATTCTTAGCTTATACGTTACATAAATAAGATGCTTCTACCTAATGAGTCTTGTATTATTCTGTTTGCAAATATCATTGTGAGATGAATTTAAGAGACAATAAAAATATCTTGTTCATTACATTACATAAACATGTATAAGTGGAAACGACAATTTATCTTCAAAGAGATAGCTCTTAGACAAAAGCCAAAACTTTTATATTTCAGCCATGTTTCATAAAGAATCGAATGATATGAATCTATAATTTTCTGGAATATGACTGCCTTATACAACCATCAATAAAATCTATTTTATATGTCTATCATAGCATGTTTCTATTTTTTACGATTGGAATTATTAAAAAACAGGATATCATTGAATTTCGTCCTTGAGGGAGCGGCTTAGTAATGTGTTTGCCGCTTCAGTTATATTTTTACCACAATAGAGAATTTGATAAATTTGCTCTACAATGGGCATTTCTACCCCAATACGCTGCGCCAACGTATATACTTCCTTGGTATTTAAGTATCCTTCCACAACCTGACCAATTTGTTTTTCTGCTTCTTTTATATCTATTCCTTTACCAAGAAGTATTCCAAAACGGCGATTACGCGACTGATTATCAGTACATGTCAAAACCAGATCACCTAAGCCTGTCATTCCCATAAATGTGGAAAGCTCAGCACCCATAGCCCCCCCTAAACGACTGATTTCAGCTAGTCCTCGTGTGATAAGAGCTATTCGTGCATTTGCCCCAAAACCTATGCCATCTGATATTCCTGCACCAATAGCAATAACATTTTTGACTGCCCCCCCTAATTGAACACCAATCATATCTGAACTTTTATAAACTCTAAAACTTTTGTCACAATGAAAAAGTTGCTGCAATTCTTTACCAAACTCAACATCAGAAGCTGCTATCGTCATTGCAGTAGGCCAACCCATAGCTAGTTCTTGAGCAAAAGTTGGTCCAGAAAAAACAGCTAAAGGAATTTTTTCACCTAAAATCTCACGAGCAACCTCTTGTAAGAAACGTCCAGTACCATGTTCTAAACCTTTTGTAGCCCAGATAACGCGTGAATGCTGATCTAAATAAGGCTGAATATTATACAAAACTTGATGAAATACATGGCTTGGAACAGCGATTAATATATTGTGACTTGCCGTTATTGCAGTTTCAAGGGAAGCTTCAAGTAATAAATTTTCAGGAAATCGAACATCGGGTAAATATACTTGATTACAACGTTGTTCCTGTAATTCTTTGATATGTTGAGGACTATACCCCCAAAGTAAAACATTATGACCATTACGGGCAAGAGCTATCGCTAATGCAGTACCAAAAGAACCAGCACCTATAACTGTCATTGCAACGGTTTTCATTAAATTTTCTGATTATTCTCTAAATTTTTGATTTCAATTGCATATTATTATTACAATAATTTTAATGCTATCTTTAATATAAATTCTTTAAATCTAAAAATATTACTGCTTCGTAGCTTTTTTATCTCACACAATATAAAAACTTGTTTCGCACATTCTCTTTCTTTGTAGTAAATTTTACAAACATCACTTTTTGTATATTCTACAAATAGCTATTTGTCTCAAAAATTAAAGATTGACTAAATACCCCACGGACTTTCTCTTTTAAATTAAAAGTATATTCAAAATAATGATACTCATTCCACTGATATCTTGTACTTATCTCCTGCTTTATATCCCACGAATTCTTCTACGAAGCTGATACATGCCGCATCAGCTCCGTAGATATTTATAACAACTACTCCACAGGAAACTGCGTATTTGGACCTTGCTCCATGGGCATTTCTGAACCAGGTGCTTGATCTA